>CANPYQ010000006.1 GCA_947588865.1 uncultured Bacilli bacterium | reverse complement strand
GTATCAGGATTCTTATAAAGATACTTAAAAGTAGTATCACTACAAAGAGAAATAAATCGTAATTCTTCATTTTTTGTCTTGAACTTTTCGTCAACCATAAAAATACCTCCTTTTGAAGAATTTTATCCTCTCTAGTATTATTTCTATTTTTTTCGAAAAGACTAACTTTTTGATTAAAAAAATAAAAAAAAAGAAATTATTTATTAAAATGAACCCTTTGTCAAGTACTAAATAAAAAAGAGAGTCTAAGCAATGGAAGATAGAAGATGATTTCTATATTGAACAGGAGTCATCTTTTTTAAATTCCATTGATATCTAAAATTATTATAATATTCAATATAATCTTTTATTTCATTACATACATCTCTAAAGGTAAAACAAGTATCCAAATTTAATTCATCTTTCATATGACCAAAATATGATTCTTGAGGAGCATTATCCCAACAGTTTCCTCTCCTAGACATTGATTGTTGAATGTTATATTTTTTAAGTAAATCATGAAATTTTGGACTGGTATAATGAACTCCTTGATCTGAATGAACAACTACTGTTTCTGATAAAGTGATATTTCTTTTTTTATAAAGTTTTTTTATAGTTTCTAACGAAATATCTAAAGTCATATTTTCACTTATATAATATGCAAGTATTTCATTTGTTTCGGCATCTTTAATTGTTGATAAATAACACTTTTTATTATTTCCATAAAATAAATAAGTAATATCAGTTAATAAAACGTTATATGGAATTCCGGTTTTAAAAATCCTATTTACCAAGTTTTCACAAGTTGTATGTTCTTGTGTGGCTTTCATCATTCGACGATACGGATTTGCCTGTCTAATCGGACATTTTAATCCAAATTTTTTCATTAATCTTCTTATTTTCTTTAGATTGAAATGAATATCAAATTCATTATCTAAAACCATTTTAATTTGTCTTGAACCTTTTTTTCTTTTTTTATATTTATAAGCCTTTAATATCCATTCAAAGTCTTCTTGATCTTTCTTGTCTTTTTCAATTCTTTTGTTTTCATTGTTTAAGTAATTATAATAACCAGACTTAGATACACCTATGCAACTACATAAATAAGAAGTCATATTTTTTAACTCATATTTATTAATCACATATTTTATTATTTCAAATTTGATATTGATTTGATATCGATTAAAAGTCCCTTTTCTATCATTTCATTTTTTTTTAATAATTCATTTTCTGCTTCTAAAAGTTTTATTTTAGCTTCTGCTTTTTCTAATTTTTCTTTATCAGTTAATTCACGCTCTAACGGTCTTCCTGATGAACCTTTTCTAGTGTCAGTTATTATTCCTCTATTTTTATATTGTGTTCTCCATTTATATGCAACATTATGAATTCTACACTCTCCAACAATATCTGGATCAATACCGCATTCCTTAAAAACATCTCTCGGAAATTTTTTAAAGTTTTCACATTCCTTAACTAATTTTATTTTAAATTCATCAGTGTATGTAATTGCTTTATTAGTTATATTTTTTATCCACTTATTTTTACTTAATTTTTTCACTTGAGAATCTGTAAATACAATTTTAGACATAATTTCACCAACTTTCTTTTATTATACATCAAGACAAATTAAAAACCTATAAAGTAGGTCTCTCTTTTTTTGAAAGTCCTCTTTATAGGTTACATTTTATATTAATTAATCTCTTTTTTTAATTATGATTGATAACCACCATTAATATTTACATCTTTTAATTTGTTAATGTTTTGATATATATTTATCAGAAATGCAAATATATAATTATACCATTATAAAATTTCTACTTATATCTAGAATTCATCAATCTTTCATTTATTAGTTGTTACTATTTTTGTGTTTTTAGTTTTTTTGATAAGCTTTTTGATATTCACCAGATACAATATTATTTATCCATTCTTGGTTATCCAAATACCAATTGACTGTTTCTTGTATTCCTTTTTCAAATTGATAAGTTCTAGTCCATCCAAGTTCTTTTTCTGTTTTAGAAGAATCAATTGCATACCTTAAATCATGACCTTTTCTATCACTTACAAAAGTAATTAAATCTTCTGATTTTCCTAATTGTTTTAAAATTGTTTTCACAATTGTTAAATTAGTTTTTTCAGAATGCCCACCTAAATTATAAACTTCTCCAATTTTACCATTTCTTACAATCATATCTACACCTATATTATGATCATGAACATGAATCCAATCTCTTACATTTTCACCAGTTCCATATACAGGAATTTTTTCATTTTGTAATGCTTTTGTGATAATTACTGGAATTAATTTTTCTGGAAATTGATAAGGTCCATAGTTATTAGAACATCTAGAAATTGTTGCTGGAAGTCCAAATGTCCTATAATATGCACCAACCAGTAAATCTGCACTAGCTTTACTTGCAGAATATGGACTTGAAGTATGAAGAGGGGTATTTTCTGTAAATAATAAATCAGGTCTATCTAAAGGTAAATCACCATATACTTCATCTGTGGATACTTGATGATATCTTTTTACTTTATATTTTAAAGAAGCATCCATTAACACTTGTGTACCAATAATATTTGTTGTTAAAAATATACCGGGATTTTTGATAGAATTATCTACGTGACTTTCTGCTGCAAAATTAATAACAACATCAAAATGTTCTTTTGAAAATAAATCATCAATAAGTTCTCTATCTGTAATATTTCCATGTACAAATTTAAAATTGTTCTTTTCTTCTAATGATTTAATATTATTATAATTTCCTGCGTATGTTAATGCATCTAAACATACAAAAATATCTTCTGGATATTTATTGACTACATAATGCAAATAATTACTACCAATAAATCCAGCTCCTCCTGTTATTAAAAATTTCATATGATCAATCCTCTTTCTTTAATATTTTAGCTTTCTTTAATTCTTCACAATATCGATCGGTAGCTGATTGCCAAGAAGGTAACATTGCAAAGCCATTTTCTACTAATTTACTTTTATCTAATCTTGAATTTCTAGGTCTATATGCTTGTTTAGTTTTAGTTAGTTCTAAATATTCTTCAGTCGTAACAGGATGGATTTTAGTAGTTTTTCCGTTACTTTCCATAATATATTGGGCAAATTCTGCCCAAGAACAGTACCCTTCATTATTTACATGATATGTTCCATATTTATCTGTTTCAGCCATTTCTACTAATAGTTTAGCTAAATCTACTGTATAAGTTGGACTTCCAATTTGATCATTTACTACATTTAAATCAGTTTTTGTATTGGAAAGTTTTAACATGGTTTTTATAAAATTATTTCCGTTAATTCCAAATACCCAAGAAATTCTAGTAATGAAATGATTTGGATTTCTTCGAACTTCTTCTTCCCCTAAATATTTAGTTTTACCATAAACACTTTTTGGATTTGCAGAATCATCTTCTAAATAAGGAGTATCTTTTGTTCCATCAAATACATAATCTGTAGACATATAAACGATTTTTGCTCCTACTTCTAAGGATGCATCTACTAAATTTTTAGTACCATTTACATTCACATTTGTAACAACATCTTCCATATCTTCTGCTTTGTCAACTGCAGTCCATGCAGCGCAATGGAAAATAACATCTGGTTTATATTCTTTTACTATTTCTAGAACTTGTTCTCTATTTGTAATATCCATTTGATCAACATCTACAGCAAGAATATCATATTCTCCTCTATTATTTAACTCTCTTACAATATCATATCCTAATTGTCCTTTTACACCAGTAACTAAATAACGTTTTGGTTCTCTTTGAAAATTAACTATACTATTTTCTAATGTTTCTCTGATTTCATCTTTAGAAGATAGAATTGGCTTTTCAATTTCATATTTTTTAAATATTTGTTCCCAATTGATATTTAACTCAGGATCATTCCAAAGAATTCCTCCTTCTAAACGTGGCATATATTCATTATCTACATAATATTCAAATATTGTATCTTCTTTTAAAGAGATAAATCCATGAGCAAAACCTCTTGGAACATATAACATTCTCCCATTTTCAGGAGTTAATTCTACACTTGTCCATTGTTTATATGTTTTAGAGTCTTTTCTTACATCTACTACAACATCTAATACAGCCCCTCTATGACATCTCACAACCTTAGCTTGACAATAGGGATCTTTTTGAAAATGTAATCCTCTTACAATTCCTTTTCCACTTAAAGAATCACTTACTTGAAAAATTCGATTAAATCCTAGTTCTTTTAAATCTTTTTCCGTAATAGATTCGAAATATCCTCTTTCATCACCAAATCTTTGAGGTTCTAAAATGTAACAGTCCAATAAATTTGTTTCTATTTTTTTCATATATTTTTTCCTTTCTAATATTTTTCTCTGTTTTTCACTAATTATTTTTATGCAATAGCTTTAATTTTATATATGTAAATAATTAGACGATTTCAACTATTTTAGATACTCTTTTGTTAATAAAAAAATAATTCTATAATTGTACATTCACTTTTGAATGTTTTTTCTATACTTAATACATTATTATTGAAATGTAATTGTATAATTCCTAATCTTTCAGGATTTTCTTTTACCTTATATCAAAAAAATATTAACAAAATTTTTTTGTAGTACTCTCTTGTACTTTTTCTAATTATTTTTCAAACTCATTTTCATAACAAATATTGTTTCTTAATATCATTAAACAATATTTTCACCAATAAATTTTTTATCTAGAATAAATGCTTAATTAGTCCATTTGGTTTTGGTTGAATAATATGAGATAAATGAGTTCAAAATTCACTTTTATCTTTTAATAATCTCTTGAAATTTTCTTAATGTTCTTTTTATAATAATTTCTTTAAAGACATGTCCTTTTTATTGAAAATTTGTTAGCAAATTATCAAATTCTGTATTAAAAATACTTTTATAACTATTTTTAAATCTGTTATATTCATTAGACCAAGTAATATACTTTTTATCTTCTTTATGGCTAGGTAAATCATAATTTTCATTTAAATATTTTGAGAAATATAATGTGTATTTAGTTGCACCAAATACATTAAGGTGACTATCATTATATAAGTCAGTATTAAAATCTATATTAAAATCTTCTAATAAATTAAAATTAATAACTTTTAA
Source organism: uncultured Bacilli bacterium (assembly GCA_947588865.1). GTDB lineage: Bacteria > Bacillota_I > Bacilli_A > RF39 > UBA660 > UMGS1613. The sequence goes on along the minus strand of CANPYQ010000006.1, from coordinate 16,342 downwards.
TTCATTCTCCTTAATAATCGATGTGGCATCATTAAGTCTTCCATTAGTTTCTTCATTAAATGTTCTTTTAGGAATTACAAACAAAACATTTAAATTTTGTAATTTAATATATTGGATTAAATCCATTAAAATTTGTTTATTTTTCATTGGTAAATCTACTATATTATTTTGCCAGTTATAGACTTTTTGAGGAACTATTTTCATTGTATCCTCTCTAAATAAAAATCCCTTATATAATGTAGAATTTTTTATTAGATTTCCACCATTTATTGATTTCCAACTATTATGATATGTTAAAAAGCTAAAGTAATAATTTATATAATCCTTTTTATCTACATTTTTATAACTTAAAATATCATTAATTGCATCAGTTCTATTTTTTGAAAATTTCATAGAGTCAGTTGTTCTTCTGATATTTCCTTCTGTAAGGTGTATTTCATCTAGATCATCACTTAATTTATATATGTCAATAATATATAGCTTAGGTTGTTGATATTTTTCTGATTCTTTAATTAAATACTTTACTAAAGCAAATGGTTGAGAATCTGTTGATAAAAAACCAGTTGTAAAACCATATAAATTAAAAGCTAAAGTACTATTGAAATGTGCATACGCATTACTACTACCTACATATACAACATCCAAAGAATTTTTTGGTTCATTGTAAAAATCATATATTGGATTCTCACGTACCCAAAGAAATTTAAATACAATTTGCCATATAAAACAAAAAATTAATATAAATACTATACTTTTTATTAAATTTTTCATTATTATCCCATCCTTAAAATTGTTGGTAAATAAATGTTGCTGCATCATATCCAGCTCCATAACAACCAAATATAATAATAGAAAAAATTAAGATATAAATAATTGTCCATCTAAATATAATATTTTGTTTAGACAATTGTTTTCTAACACTGCCTTTTATTGATAGAATTTCTACTATAAATAATATGCCTATTGCTACTAGTAATACTAGAAAGTCAGGAGCATCTAATCCAGCATTAAAAAAAGATTTTAATAAGATTTTTGGATTATTTATTATTATCATACTTCTTATAATTCTAACAGCTTTAGATACACTCTCTGCCCTAAAGAAAATCATTGAAAAAGAAAACAATAAATATGTTCTTATCATTTGATATAATCTATAACTAAATACATTCATATTAAATCCTAATTTTTTATTAATTTTTACTACAATTGGTTCTAATATATCTTCAAAAAAGATAAATATAAATTGTAGTAAACCTGATCCAACAATAAAATTATATGATCCACCATGCCACATACCTATAATAATCCACATAATTAACATTGATAAATACAAAGGAATTTTTTTACCTACTTTTTTACCAAATAATTTTTTACATTTTGTATTTAAGGACTGCATCATATTAGATTTTAATAATGGGTAGAATATATAATCCTTTAACCAAGCACCTAAAGTTATATGCCAATTTCTCCAAAATTCAGTAATTGTTTTTGAAAAAAATGGTATGTTAAAGTTTTCTGGTAATTCAATTCCTATTATTTCTGATATTCCCATAATAACATCTATAGAACCAGAAAAATTAGTATATAACTGTAAAGTAAATAATAAAGCGGCTATTATGGTGAAGAAACCATAAAAAGTTGTTAAATTACTATATACTGTATCAACAAAATAACCAATTCTTATAGAAATCACCAATATTTTAAACAATCCCCAACAAATTCTAAGTAACCCGTTACATATTCTTTCATAATTAAATTTGTGATTACCATATAAATTCTTTTCTATATCATTATATCTAATGAAAGGTCCTGAACTTAAAATAGGAAAATATGACATAAACAATGCTAATTTAAAAATATTTTTTTGTACTTTATATGCTCCGCGATAAATATCAATCAAATAACTAATCATAATTAAAGAATAGTAACTAATCCCAATTAAAGAATTTCGGTATACCAAATTAAATTTATAATCAATGTGAAATAAATTAAAAATTTGGTTTAAACTTTCTAAAAATAAATTAGTATATTTTAAGTATATTAATAGTCCAACTATTATTAGTATACCAGTAATCAGAACATGTTTTGCTTTTTTTGTTTGCAAATTTTTATCAATTAATATTCCTGATATGTAGGTAGATAACAATACTATTAGCGCTTGGATTATTGTACCTATATTTAAGTTATTGTAAAATAAAAATATAAGACTTGATATTAATAATATAATCCATTGATATTTTTTGGGAATTACAAAATATATGAATATAGTAATAACACAAAATATTAAAAAGGTTAATGATACTAAATTCATACTACTCTTCTCCTTCAACTAATTCAATTAATCCGAGATTCCACATTAAAAATGCAACTTTATTATTATGAAATAATATTGCCTTCCTAGGTTCTCTTACTAAAAAAGCACCATCATTAATTAAATTATTAATAGTTTCGTCAATATTTTTTACAGAATAGCATGTATGATATAAATATTGCTTTTTTTTCACTATATTTTCTACTACTTTACCACTGATTAATTCTATCTCTATTCCTTCTTGTAATTTTAACATGCATAAATTAGCATCTTGATTTGCATCGTAAACTATTTTTCCTGTTTCAACAATATTTAAGTATTTATTAAGTTTTGATAAAGTTATTGTAATATCTTCTGTTGCTATTCCAATATGATGAAATTTCATACAACTCACCTACTTGATTAATTATTAATTCTAGAAATTATAATATTTACCATATCTCCAACATTTTTCATGGTAGTTACTTCATTCATATTAAATTTCATTCCAAATTCCTGTTCAACTGCTACAATTAAATTAATATGCTCCAAACTATCCCAGTCTTCAATATCACTTGAGTTTGTTGCCTCAGTAACAACAATACTTTCATCATCAAACACATCTCTGAATACATTATTTAATCTTTCATATATCTCTTCTTTATTCATTATTCATTCACCTCAATTACATTATTCTTATTTAAATATTCTTTAGATATATCTAATTTATATATTTTATTTCCTAATTCATCACAAGACATTTCTTCAAATCCTTGCATATCATAAAAATTACATACCATTTTATTTTTTAAAGTTGGGTAATAATATCCATATATAGTTTTAATGTTCTTTTCCTTTGCTTTTTTTACCAAAGTATCCATCATAGCGAATTCCATATTTCTTTTTAATACTCTACAACTCATTATCCATAAATCAATGTGTAGTTCATCAATATTTTTAATATTTCCGATTACAACGGTTATAACACCATTATCACCAAAAATATCTTCTAATTTTCCATATAATTTAATATAATTATCATCATTATTGACATTTTCAATATCGGCTAAAGAATATCTTTTAGTTGTTAAATTAAATTGATTACTTTTATTACTTAATTGTGAAATTCTTTCTAAATATATTGGTTTAAATGATGATATTTCAGCTTTCATTTTCAATGAAAGTAAGTAATCTTCATAATTATCAAAAGTTGCCATCATTTGGCTCCTTTTTGCATTATCCTTATACAGTTCACTTTTTTTCAAATCTTCAGCTGAAAAATTTGTAACTTCAAAATAACCATTTCGATCAATTATCTTTATATAATTTTCTGGTATATCAATTTCTGGAGTTGCTATTCCTTCAACATAATTTTGAACAATCTTTCTTTCTGCAGGGTTATCATCTACAAAAACAAAACTATCTGCACCAAGATTTAATTCTTCTGAAATATCTTTTATATTTAAATTTTTAGGATTCCAATTTGCTTTTATGATAATGAAATCATCAGCTTTTAAAGTTCCAGCTGGATGATTTAATCCTGCAATTGCATTTTCATATTCATTCTTTGAATTGACATTTAAAATAATTCCTAAACTTTTATGTTCTTTCAAATAATTTTGAAATTCTGAATATACTTGTCCACTAGGAACCTCTGGACCAATTGCTAAATTTTCTACTCCATCATCTCCAACAATTCCTCCCCATAGTGTATTATCTAAATCTAGTACGAAGGCTTTTTTATTTTTTCCATATATTGATTTTATAATATTGGCTAAATTAAAAGATAGATATGGTATTGCAGGAACTTCCATAGCATATTTATACATATGCCAATAAAATTGGTTTGCCCATTTATCTAGTCCATAACAAGACGATATGTAATTAATATCATTAATATAAAAATTTTTTATATTATTAGCATATTCATAAAATTTTTGATTCAATCTAGTTATAAAATTAGTTTTTCCATGTATATCACTAGCATCTTTGTTTCCTAATAAACGGTAAAAAGGATATTCAAAATTATTTTGGATAATAGTTGCATTAAATTTTAAAAACAACTGGTCCCATACTTTTTTAAATCTATTGTATTGACTGTCTAGTATATCATTAATTGTTTTTTCATCATCATACATGGTTGGATAATCTAAAATATTACGATTTGTAGTATGAATATAAATAATATCAGGATTAAAATTATTTAATTCATCATTTCCAAATACTGCATCTTCGTAAAATTTATTATACTCAGATTCATAAAAATTTGGTTTAATTCCATAGTTTAGTAGAAATATTTCTAACATATTTTTAATTTCACTTGTTGTAGATCCACCTAAAATTGCAATATTTTTTTCTATTAATCCTGGTTTTAGTAATAATTCTTTTTTTATTTTTTTCTTATTTTTGATGAGATAATCTACATCAAAAGGATATTCTAATTCTTTAATAATACCACCTCATTTCTTAAATATTTTATCATAATATTTTATTTAATACAAACTTTATTTATAAAATTATTGATATATTTTATCCTGTAATTTAAAAAAAGAAGTGCACAATTGTTGTGCAATTAGTTTTAGAATTTATTTATAAGTAAAACATTTACAATAGGCAGTGATAATTCGTCATACTTGTTGTAATATCTTATTTTTAAGATATCACAGTTTTTATTAGAATTATCACTGGGTTCCTATTGCCTGTAATTACCTTTCCAAATTTATTTTTCATTAAATTTATCTCAATTTGTATTAGAAAATTTTATATTTTCATATTTATCTGTAGGTAAATGGGCAATAAGATAATTAAAATTTAGGTGTATTTTTATTCAGGCAACTCCAACCTTAAAAGGACTACCTGTAATTAATAATACTTTATTATTCATTAACTAAAGCACCTACTTTCATTGTACCACTATAAACCTTTTCATTTTTATTATTAAAAATTGGAAAAGAAATTGTAAATGGCTTAAATCAATCATTAATATCTGTAACAGTACCTTTATTAGTAAAGGACTATCTGATAAAATATTGACTTTTTAAACAAAATTTCTTCAATATGAATTAAATGTACTATCTAGGTACTATATTCCTGCAGTTGATAAATAAGATATTACAACTCTACCCATATAAATTTTTCTTTATAACACCTGGATTTTGCATAATTTATTTCATAAATTTTTTACATATTCTTCAGTAATATTTACAGAAAAAGATTCTTTCATTTCCATTTTTATATTTTTACATTTATATGAATTCATGTTATCATCAAAATCTAACATAAATTTTTAATTAAACATATTTTATATTTAAAATTGGAAAAAAGATAGTATAATATTATTTATGAAATATTGGGGAGAGATAATAATGAATATAGGTTGCGATATTGTAGAAAATAAAAGATTAGAAAATAAAAATGATGCATTTATTGATTTAATACTTACAAAAAATGAAAAATTAGAATATCAAAAAAAAGGATTATTATACTTGTGTGGTAGATTTGCAGCCAAAGAAGCAATTATGAAAGCAATGCCTCAAACAAAAAATTATCATTTTTTAGATTTTGAAATCTTGAATACTGAAGATGGTATCCCATATTGTGTTAATCAAAAAAATATTAGAATTTCCATATCACATGAAAAAAAATTTACTATAGCTGTTGTTATTATTTTTTAGTTACAAATATTATAGAAGTTAATTAGGTTATTTACTTTTTAAAAAGTTTTTTATTAAATTAATAAAATTATTTTTATACATAATTATAATTATAATTAATATTATTGATTGCAAAAATATTCCATATATATTATCCAAATAAGTTAAAGCACAGGATATTAATAAGCCTAATATCAATAATTTTTTTTCTTTTCCCATTTTTATTTTTAAATATTTCTTTGTATCTATAATTCTATAAATAAAAACACTTATGTAACTTATCAATGTTGCAAATGCTGCCCCATATACTTTCATCGATGGAATAAAAATACAATTCAAAATAATATTAACCATTGCTCCAACTAATCCAGAAAGAAGAAATCCCTTACTATCTTTATGAACATTATAAGATGTTGATAAAAAGGTAGCGGATGTGGCAAATACAAAACCTAATACTAAAAAGGGAACATATTTCCAAGCGTTATAATACTCAGCAGAAACATATATTTTAAATAGAAATTTGATGATAAGTACAAGAAACATTCCAATTACACACAACACAAGAAAAAATATATTAAAAACCTTATTAGTAAATTCATCATTACTTTTGTTTTCATACTCTTTTATTGCAGAAAAAATCCATGCTTGATTAAATATTTGTGCAATTACTATCATCATACTCGGAATTTTATAAGAAATTGCATAGATACCATTTGCATATGCACCAACTAATGATGTTACCATTATTCTATCTGATGAATTTATTATCCACCACATAAATGATGTTGGTATTAAAACTATAGAGTATTTTGTTATATTTTTAAATAAATTTTTATCAAAATCAAAATTATGAATTTTTTTAATTACTTCATTATATTTTAATCCATAAATTATTGTAATCATATTAGAGAGTATATTTCCCATGAAATATCCAAAGATTCCCCATTTAAATATGACTAAAAATAAAATATTAAATATAGCAATGCAAGATGTATTAATAATATTTCCAATAGTAAAAAGTTTTAGTTTTTCTTGACCCTTTAAATTAATTAATAAAATTTGAGATAAAGAAAAAGTTACTAAATATATATAAAATATTAGTGAATATTTACTGTAGTTTGGAATACTATGAAGTATTGGAATCGTTATCATACCTAATATTATAGAAACTAAAAAGCATATTATACCTATACTAAAAATTTTATATTCGTCATTATCCTTATCCATGGAAAAACGATAAATACCTTCTGCGACATTTAAAGTAAATAGAGGATATAAAAATCCACAAATTGTAAATAATAGATCAACAGTTCCATATTCTTCAGGAGTCATTGTATTAGTATATAAAGGTACAAGTAAAAAAATTATTAATTTTGTAGAAAAATTACTTATTGCAAAAATAAAAATATTTTTTAGTAAATATTTTTTACGTTTACTATCCATTGTTACCTCCAATAAAAAATTTAATTATATTCTCTTCCCTTTTTTGATATTTTTAATATTTTACATGTCAATTTTGGAGAAATGCATAATAAAATCATTTTTATTTTTTCTTTTATATTTGTAGGAGCACACAATAAAACAGGAAAATTTTTCCGTATTTTACTTTTCCATTCTTGATAATTATCCTTATATTTTTCAATTTCACCACTCATAGCTAATGCTTTTAAAAAATAACAATAAACATTCCAACTAGCAAAGTTTAAAGCTTTGTCGAGAGTTTTTGATTCATATTGATATTTTTTTAATAATATTTCTATAGCTTTAAAACTACTTTCAGCAGTTCTAAGTCTAAACTTTGACATTTCACTTTCATAATTATCAATTCTATAATGATAAATTCCTTTGTATCCTACGGCAATTTTATTTGCGTGCATAAAGCTATCTATCGAAAAACAATATCCTTCCCCGCCAAATAATTCCTCGTTAAAAGTAATTTGATTATCTTCTAATAATTTTTTCTTAATCATTTTATTCCATGGACCAATGTCAACATTTGTATATAACATTTGGCAAGAAGCATATTCTCCAGACCATACTTCATCCAATTTATTTGGATTTTTTTCTCGTATGAAATCTTTATCATTTTTATATGCTATACAATGTGGAACAAGTGAAATTTCAGCATCATATTTTTTTATCAAATTATATAAATAAAAAACATAATCTAATTCTACAAAATCATCTTGATCAATTATAGAAATGTAATTACCTCTAGCAATTTTTAATCCAACATTTCTAGCAGAAGAAACACCACCATTTTTTTTATGTATTACTTTTATTCTAGAATCTTTTTTTGCATAATCGTTACATATTTTGCTACTACTATCAGTAGAACCATCATCAACTAATATTATTTCTATATTTTCATAAGTTTGATTTATTAATGAATGTATACATTCATTAAGATATTTCTCACCATTATAAATTGCAATTATAAGAGTGATTAATTCATTATTTTTTTTCATAAATCCTCCTATTTATACTTATTAAATATTTTCATTTGTTTTTGTAAAAATTGTAAATCGTCATTTCTTTTTTTATCAATAATTGAATTAACTTGACCAAAATTAATCTTTTTGTTTATTATATTTATATCATCATAATCCATTACAATTCTATCTTTAAGATTAGTCATTTCTAATAGACTTTCTATCCTTGTACCTGTATTATTTGGTAAAATATCTAAAAATGGAATGTTAAAAATCAATGAAAAAACTGTACAATGAAAAGAGTCTGTTATTATATACTTAGCATTTTTTATATATCCTAAAAATTCTTCTATAGAGGGTAAATATATAAATCTGCCATATTTAAATTTATAATATTTTGAAACACTAATTCGAATAACATCTATTTTTTTCTGTTTTGCAATTTTTTTAATGTATTTGTCAAAATTTCTATTATGATGCAATTGATAAACTAAAATGTACTCTTTATTCAATAATTTTTTTTGACACAAATTTTCCCATTCTTCCTTTTGAAGTAATAAGGTTGGATCTAAAAACAATTTTGTATTATAATTTCCAAGTTTCTTAAGTATATTGATTCCTGATATTTCTCTTAAGAGAAGTAGATCATATTTATCTAATAATTTGGGTAATTTATTATATAAATATGGGGAAATTTTTTCTTTTCCAAAACTTGCTGAAAAAGCAATACATTTTGTATTTCTAGGGAGAAATGATAAAAAATATGCTTCGTCATATTCGTTATTGCCAATATTACCCCAAACTTGATCACTTCCTGTACAATAAATATCAGCTTTAGGATAATTTCTTTTCAACTCATCAATACTATTAAATTCTTGATTGGAAATATTTAATATTTTTTTCCTATATTTACTGAACATATCATACATTTTATATATATTTCTTTTTTGAAGTATTTTATAAATAAATTTAGTTATTTTATTTTTTCCAAATATCTTAGAAAAATTTGCAAAAGTTTCACATTGGTTCTTTTTTACCTCTGCTTCTGGAATATAATTTACTATTTCAGTATCATAACCCATCTTTTGAAATATTTTCTCTGTTGCATAAGATTGAAGAACAGAACCATAATTTGCGATAGCATGTCTAGTTATTATTTCAATTTTCATTTATAATTTTCCTTTCCTTTAAAATAATAATTTTATAATATTATCGTTACATAAAAATAAAATACACATTATTTTATATAATACATATATTATTATCTTTTTTATCATTTAGTATATTATCAAGTTTGCATGAAAATCCTACTAAAAACCAAAACAACATTATTACCTTTGACGAATCAAAAATATCTATAAATATTCCAGATAATAATAATGTTATTATTGAATATTTAATAATTATTGAAAATTCTTTATCTCTAATATTTCGATGTTTGTAGATATATATAAGACATGACATATATGATATAAAACCAAATATACCACTTTCAGTAATTATACGAATATACGCACAATCTGCAGATATTTTAACAATAGATAATCCAACACCTATCAATGGACTTTTTAAAAAACCATCTAAAAGAGTCATACATTTAGAAATACGCATATTAAAACTACGGTCCACATTTATTCCCCTAACTAATTCATAATATCCATTCATGTTAATATAGCGTTGAAAATCTCTATTATACCATGCCTCCTTTAAGGTTAAAAGCATGTTTTTAATATTTAAACTATCAAAACGAGGCAAGAAAGAAATAATACTTTTTATATTTAATAAAATAATAATTAAAATAAATACAAAGCTAAAACAAAGCAATATTTTTTTTAATGTTTTTTTATTTGCTTCTAACAATATCATCACTAGAATTATAAAAAATATAATTAATGATGTTCTAGATTGTGACATAAAAATACAAAAAAATATCATAATAATATAAATTAAATTTTTTATATTATTTTTTTGTTTAATACTAAGTTCATATGCATATTTAGGGAGTAATAACAACAAAAATGCCGAAAATTCATATGCACCATTAAATATTGAACATAATCTTGATTCTTTACTAAGTTCAACAAATTTTCCCATTTCTGAAGCGCCTACTATTCCAAAATATTGAAGTAAAACGATAATAAAATTAAAAAATACAAAAGAATCAAATAATTTGAGTAATTTTTCTCTATCTTTAACAGTTTTCACAAATTCATAACCAATAAATAATACAATAAAATACTCAATTTTGCGCAATAAGAAAAGAATAGTTAATATCCCTCCAACATAATTATTCATGATTCCAAATATAGTAGAAATAACACTAATAATGAAATATAAAAAATATAATTTTATTATATTTCTTATATTCCTATCAATATTATTATTATATTTTCTACTTTTCATTAATAAAAGTAGAAAAAATGTAATGATAACAATTAAAAAATCTTCAATTCTAATTCCTGTTGTCGTTCCATTAAAAGAAATTAAGTTAACTTTAGGTAAAAATGCTATTACAATTAGAATTAAATAATAAAAGAAACGTAACATTATATCACCTCATTGTACCTGCATTAATTATTACCTAATTAGATCTTGATTGATAATACTATTATATTTAATTATCAAATTATCCACATAATTATCTACAGAATATTTATTCAGTATATCAAAATTTGCCTTATATTTACTATCATAGTTTTTTATAGTTTTCTTTATATCGTCAACTGTAAGTAAAAATGTATCACCATTTTTATTTTTTTTATTATTTATATCACTTGCAGCACATGTTTCACTAACAAGTGATGGTAATCCTACACTTAATGCTTCTAAATTTGTTAATGGAGCACATTCATATAATCTACTAGGAAAAATTAGACATCTTGCTTTTTTCATAATTTGTTTTACTTCAAACTCTTGTTTCCAACCAACAAATTTTATATTCGGATACTTTTGTTCAAGCATCATTTTTTGATCACCATCACCTACAACTATGCCAGGTAAATGAAGTTCAGTCAGTGCCTGACAAAATAAATCAACACCCTTTTCTTGTGAAACTCTTCCAACATATAGATAATAACTATTTTTTGATGAATTTATTAATTCAACATCGGAATCAAATTCAATTGGATTATTGATCCGTACTATATCAATATTATTAGGTAATGTTTTTTTTAAAATATTTAGACTAAAATCTGATATAGCAATTACATGCTTTAAATTTTTAAATGTTTTATTATATCTTTTTTGTCTTAATAATCTATACATTTTAAACATATAATTTCTTGAATCACAGTTACATAGAGCACATTTTAAACACATTGGTTTATAATGACATATTTCTTTTTTTCTAAAATTAAAATATCCACCATTTGGGCAGGCAGTAAAATAATCATGCATTGTAAGTATTACATTAAAATTTTTTTCAAATGCAGCATCAAAAATACTTGTCGAAAGACATTTTGTCCATCCATGCACATGTATTATTGTTTCTTCTTTATTCAATTTAGACAATATCTTTTTAAATATCTCCTTAGCATGTTTATTATATATACCATTTTTTATCCCATGTAGTTTGTTTTTATCATTTAAAAATTCCCCTTGATTAGTACAAATATTAATTATTCTATTATCTAAAAATTTCTCATTATTTGAAGAACCAGAAAAAAAATATATATTTAAATTAGGATACTTTTCTTTCAAAAGATTAGCAGTCTGAATTGCAACTTTACTAGCTCCTCCCTGTATATAATTAAAATCATTAACAATAACTACATTTTTTAATTTTGTCATACTTTTTTCCCAACTTTCATACCAATAAATCTAGATGCCATATCAAATGGATATCTACACAATAATCCAAATCTATGTTCTTGTAATATTCTTTTTAATATATATTTTGCTAATTGTGCACCGCTACCTGTTGTACCATATTTATCTAGATAATTATTTTCTTTAAAAAATTTACCAGTCAGCTTATATCTATCATATATTTCCTTTAAGCTAAAGTTATGAGAATGATATACTATAGAATCTGCACAATATTTTATCTTGTATCCATTTATTATTAATTTATAAGCAAAATACATGTCTTCACTAATTGGTAGATTTTTACTGTCATATCCTTTTAATTTTATAAATATATCTTTTTTTATTGCGCTTGATGCATCTGAAAAAAAGAAAGCCTTTAATCCTAATTTCTGTATATCTTTTTTGGATTTAATTGATGACTTTTCTGGATAATTATATTCTCTAGTATATTTTTCAATATTATTAAATTGTGATATTTGTCTACTATAAGTAGCCTCTGCTTCACCATTTACAATTGGGCTAATTAATTTTTCTAACCAATCTTCTCTCTTAATGATAATATCTTGAGTGATAAAACATATAATATCTGCTTTACTTTGAAAAACCGCTTTTTCTCTAACAATGCTATGTGAAAACTCATTTTTAGAGACTGTTCGATAATTTAATTTATTTTTCTTTAAAATTTCTTCAGTTTTATCATTACTTTCTGTTAAAATATATTGAATTTGATTTATTTTAATATTTTTTTGTTTCAATAATGATTGGTGTAAATTTTCAATATATTGTTCAGCTTGATATAGTGGACAAATAATATCTACTACCATAACTATCTTCCTTTCTTTATAATAAAGCATAATAATACACCATACAATCAAATAATTATGATTTCTACTGATATTATTAGCTATTTATTAACTATTTTTCTTATGTTTATAAAAGGCTATATGCAAATACCTTTTAGTTGTTTGCATATAGCCTTTGCTTTTACTTCTGGTATCTACTTTCTTTTATTCTGCACCTTTTCTAAGAACTACTACTTTTACAGTTTTAAATATGATTTTGATATCTGTTAAGATTCCTCTTGTTTGATAATATTCATTATCTAACTTACATCTTCTTTTAAAACTGATATCACTTCTTCCACTTACTTGCCATAAACCTGTTAAACCTGGTGTCATTTGAATGATATTATCATAATATAACATATCTTCAACTTCACGATATAAGTAAGGTCTTGGTCCTACTAATGTCATATCCCCTTTTAGGATATTAAGTAGTTGTGGAAGTTCATCTAAGGATGTTTTTCTAATAAACTTACCTACTCTTGTAATTCTTGGATCATTTTTTAACTTTTTGTTTGTTAGATACTCATCTCTAATATCTTCATTTTCTGCCATTAATTTTTCTAAAACATCTTCTGCATGATCTACCATACTTCTAAATTTATAAATATAAATAGGTTGTCCATTCTTACCAATTCTTTTTTGTGTAAAAATAGCAGGTCCTTTTGAATCTAATTTAATCAGAATACAAATTATTAGAAATATTGGTGCTAATATAATGAGGCAAAAGCCTGATATTAATATATCGAACACCCTTTTCACTAATAAATATGTTTTTCTTTTAATACCTAAATGTATTTTTTCTTTTGTTTCTGCAGTTACTGTTGCCTCATTCATATATTCTCACCTTTCTTTATTTATTAAACATTTTTAAAATTTTTAATCCTTGTTTTTTCTGCCTCATTCTATAAGCTGTTACTTCTTTATTTTTAATTACTTTTGAGATATTCTCATCTACTAATTCTAATGCCATTTCTTTACTTCCTGTTAAAATTTCCAATTTATCTACTGTATCATGAATTCTACTGTAACTAGTCTGCCCTTCATGATGAGTATCACTACTAATAAAATGAATCATATGTCTTCTTAACATTTCTTCTAATTTATTTTTAGCCTTGGTTCCATATTTATTATATAGAGAGCCAAGATTTCCTTGAAATAATACTCCATCATAGATTAATTTTTGATAATCTTCCAAATAATAATCTTCATATCTTTCTGGATGAGCAATGATTGGAACTAAATCTAATCTCTTTAATTCTGATATAATTTCATCTAGATTTTCTAACCTAGATTGAAAAGGTAACTCTAATAACAAATATTTACTATCATTTAATGATAATAATTGATTTGTTCTTAAGTAATAAAAGAAATCTTCATCTAAAGTAATTTCATTTCCTAAATATAAATTAATGTTTATATTTCTTTTTTTTACTTCTTCTTGTAATATATCGAAAAGTTTCTTTTTCTTTTTGTTATCACAAGTAAATCCTTCTTTTTCTCTATAATGCGGTGTTAATACTAAATCAGTATAACCATTTCTCTTTGCTTCTTCTATTATATGGATACTTTCTTCGATGTCTCGACTACCATCATCAATTCCAAATAATATATGATTATGCAAATCTTTCATTATTCTTTATAGTATCCTCCATAATAGTAATAAGAACTCTTAGTTGTCTCCATCTGATTTAAAATAACCCCCGCTATTCTAGCACCAACTGATTCTAATGATTTTTTTGTTTTTTCTACTAAATCAATTGAAGTACTCTTATATTTTGCTACGATGATTGAAATATCAGCAATAGATGATACTACAATCGCATCGTTTAATCCTACCACTGGTGGACAATCTAGAATAATAATATCAAATACTTTTTTTAATTCTTCCACAAATTTTTTAAATCTTTCAGTTGCTAGTAACTCTGATGGATTTGGTGGAAATGGTCCTGTAGGAAGTACAAATAAATTACTAACTTTTGTTTTTTTGATGTAAGAAGGATATTCTGATTTCCAATCTTTATTGATTAGTAATTTAGATAATCCCCCTTCCTCATCATCAGGAATATTAAATACTTTCTTTTGTCTACCTTTTCTTAAATCGCAATCTACAATTAATACTTTTTCATTATATTGAGCAAAAGAAGCCGCAAGATTGGCTGTTACAAAACTTTTTCCTTCTCCTGGAACACTAGATGTAATCATCATTACTTTTACTTCATCACTGATCTGAGAAAATTTTAAATTCGTTCTAGTCTTTTTAATTTCTTCACTAAAACTTGAGTTTGGTTTGTCAATCACTAATAACTCTTTCATACTCTTCTTTTCTCCTTTCCTGATTTAGATAATGGTATTGTTCCAATTACTGGTACTTCTAATCTCTTTTCTACTTCTTCTACTGATTTAATACTTGTATCAAAGTAGTATACTACAAAGATAATTCCTACTGCTAAGACAAGTCCTACTGCAAAGAATAAAACTGTATCACGCAATGTATGAATATTATAAGGAGTCGTTTGAATTTCTGCTTTATCAATTACTGAAATATTTTCTAGATTGTATATTTCTGTGATTTCATCTTGGAAAACAGTAGATATTTTATTGGCAATATTAACTGCTTGCCTATTATCTTTATCACTTACGGCAATTTTAATAATTTCAGTATCTTGCACACTAGAGACACTGACATTACTTTTTAATTCTCCATATGTATAATCTAAATCTAATTCTTCAATAACACGGTTTAAAACTTTTTTACTTTTTACAATCTCACTATAAGTAGTTACTAATTTTTGATTTAACTGTAAATCATTTTGTGTGAATGAATTATTTCCATTTGCATTATTATTTTCTTGTACTAAAATAACTGTTACATCACCATAATATAATGGTTTTTTAAATAATAAACTGTAAAGCATTCCTAATAACATCACAATCAATGATACTACTATAATAATCGGAATCTTTTTTACAAAATATAGCAATAGATCTTTTATATCGATTTCTTCCATATCATACACCCTTTTCATTTTTATCTATCGTTACTATTTTATGTATAGCACTTATACTATACCATAATTTTTAATTTTGTAAAAGGAATATTCACCAATTTTACAAATTTTACGACAGAATTTTTTTTGGAATTTAATCTTGCTGAGTAAATCTCTAAAAGTAAGCATATTATACTACATTTTCTGTAAAATGCAAGTGTAAACTAGAAAAAATGTAATCATTATGTGATAACCTCAAATTTTTTTCTAAATGCAACCCACTTATTATAAAAGATTGCGTTTAACTCAAAAAATATAAATAGTTGCA
>CANPYQ010000005.1 GCA_947588865.1 uncultured Bacilli bacterium | reverse complement strand
AGGAGCAGGTGCTGTCACACCTTCTCCTACCTCAAATTTTACTTGAGGGTCTGATATAAATTTAACTATATATGTTAAAATATGATCCTTGGTACCATATACTAAATAATTTACATGCTTATATTTATTTTTCAGTGAAATCGTAGATTTTGTTTTCTCAGTTATAAGAAAACTTTCATATTTTGAAAATAAAGGTTTTAGCTGCAATAGTTCATTTAAATGTCCACCAGTAGATGATATGAATAAAACTTTTTTCATTAAATCACATTCCATTCTTCTATTTTTTCTTTATAAAAAACAAAATATTTGCTAATTTTTTATTAAAAAATCTTAAATATAAATTCTTCAATTTTAGATTTTTTAAATATTTATTTTTTTTATAATCTTTGAAATTTTTATTTACATTTTTAATAGCTTCATCAACCGCATTATCATATTCTTTTTTATTATTTAATTTGGTAGCTCTTTTAATAAAAGTAGCGAATATATATCTAACATACGAATATTCCAACTCGTCTTTATATGTTTCAAATAAATTATTTTTCTTATAATAATCTATAATTCCGTTCCAGTTATATATGTAATCATATAATCTTTTATCAAAGGTATTTGTAATTGCATTTGGTCTTTGTAAATAGTAATATAGTGGTTCTTTTACAACTCCAATACTATTTATACTAGGATATAATTTATATATGAACTCTACATCCTCAAACCAAACATTTAATTTAAACCTAATATTTTTTTTAAATAATCTTTTTGAATATAATTTATTCCAAACTGCAGGATAGATATATCCCATTGATTTCATTAAATCATTTTTTTCAAATATATCATCTTGTATATTAGAAGAAACAACTCTATTCTTATTTTTATAAATGTATTCCAAATCACATACTACAATATCAAAATTATTAGAAATTGCTTTAAGAAATAATTTTTCTATATATTTCGGATTAACCCAATCATCACTATCAACAAATGCGATATAATCACCTTTAGCATGTTTTAACCCATAATTTCTAGCACTTGAAAGACCACCATTTTTCTTAATAAAAGATTTAACATTTGAATATTTCTTAGAGTAATTATCTATTATTTTTTGACTATTATCTTGTGTCCCATCATTCACCACAATTATTTCTATATTCTTATAAGTTTGATTTACTAAACTATTTAAACATTTATCTATATACTTTTCAACATTATAAACAGGAACTATAACACTAACTTTGGGATTGTCTTTATCATATTCTTCACTAATAATCTTTTTAATATCAATATTTTTTTCATCTACTTTTGGTTTGTTTGAAATAAGTTTTAAAACATAACCGCATATATAACCTAATATAATTGTTACTATTAATTCATCTAATACATGTCCACTAAAGAATGACACTCCCATTACTATATAAATAGAACCACATAATATTGTCGGTTGCATTTTAAGTTTTCTTTTTATAATCATATAAATTAAGCTATATGTAGTGATGAAGAATATGGGTAATATAAATAAAATAATTCCTATTATTCCTATCGTATAGTAATGAACTAAAATATCTTGTTCAATATATATTTTTGCATTTCTAAATCTTGAATATCCCATACCAAAAAATTTATCATATTTGTTATCATTTAATTCATATACTCTTTTAGTTATTAAATTTTGAAGTTTTCTGTTTCCACCTCTTTTAGAGTACGGAAGCGACATGACATCTATCCAAAATTGTGAATCATACTTGTATGGATATAGATCTTTTACATATGTCAAAGGTATAGAATATATCTCACTGTATTCGAGTATAAATTTTTCAATCGCATCTTTCCCATCCAATTCGTCATATTTATTTTTTATATCATTAGTTAAATTTTGCTCTTCGATAGCTTCATAATCAATAAAATTTTGTCTTAAAACAAGTGGAGAATTAAATGTAATAAATACAAGTATTAAAGTTAAAATTATGTAGACGCTCGATTTTTTTAATGTCAGTCCTATTTTGTTTTTATGAATTAAGGCAAAAAATACCCAAGCGCCAAACATTACTGAAGCAATTAAAATCCATCCATAAGTTGCAACTCTAGTTCCAAGCATTATCATAGCTAAGCAAAGGCAAAATGATGATATTATATTTATCTTTTTTGATGTTTTTATAGAATAATAAATATTAATAGGTAAAAGCATCATAAGTACAGCACTTATTTGATTAGCCATATAAAAATATCCTCTTGAAGCTAACTGCTCAAATGTATATTTTTTATTTATAAACCAATCTAATATATTTCCAGATATTATATTGTCACCACCATAAGATGTTAATGATATTTTAAAAACATTTGTAATTATAATTTCTAATGAAAATATTAGTGAAATAGCAGTAATAGTTTTTTTGAATGTATCTTCTTTAATATCAGTTTTATATGTTATAAAAACAAGTAAAATTGGTATAAACAACCTAATATAATAAAATGCTTCAGTAATATATGAAAATTCAAAAGTAGATGCTATTGAATTACTAAAATTTAATACATTAAACACATGAGCTATTAAATATATCCCTATCAGTAAAAAATAAAGAATTATAAAAACATATTTTTTATTATATTTTATTTTGAATAATAAATATATTAAGAAAAATACTATAAAACACATCCTAATTATAGTCGTAGGTGAAAATCTAAATATATTTGTAATTTTTTCAGAATATAATAAATAAAAATCCAAAAACGGTTGTATAATCATAAATATCATTAATAATTTTTCTGTATTTATTTTTTTCATGTTTAATCTCCTTGTATTAAATCTTCTAATTGTTTAACTATTTTTTTATTTTCACTTTCATAGTTAAATTTCTCTGCATTTGATTTTAATTTTAAAAGTTTATTTTTATCGGTTAATACATCTTTTAATCCTTTGTATATTCCCTCAGTAGAATTTTCTACTATTATTCCATCTAAATTATTTTTTATTAAATCATTCGTAGCAGAATTTTTAGTAGCTATAACGGGTACACCTAAAGTTAATGCCTCAATGATAACTAATCCAAATGGTTCAAAGATGGAAGATGAGATAAACAAATCAGAATTTTTAATAAATTTATAAGGATTATTAGTTCTACCTTTCAAAAAAACTATCTTTTCAAGTTTATTCTCATTTATCTTATTTAACAAATTATCATATTCTGGACCATCACCATATAATTTAACACTAACATTTTGCAAGCAATCCTCTAAATTTAATTTATTTAAAGCATCTATTAATCGATCATATCCTTTCATATGATGCAATCTTCCAACAGATATAATATTTATTTTATCATCCTTCTCTTCAAGCATAGTCTGATTAGACATATTTTTTATTTTTTCTATATCCACTAAGTTTGATATAACTGAAGTTTTATTATTTAATGAATAAACATCATTAAAATCATTCATTACTCCACTAGATACAGCAATTATTTTGTCGAATGTTGGCAATATTTTTTTAAACAATTTATTATATTTTATATTAGGATTTTCTAATTTATAATCGTAATGAAGCCAATGTATTTTTCTTTTTGCATTTCCAAATCCTACAAATAATGCTGTAAATCCATCTTTAAATGCAATTTCTATATCGTATTGTTTATTCAAAATCTTTTTTCTTTGCTTTTTAATTTTATATTTTATTAAACCAGTTTTTAAATCAAAAAACAAAATAGCCTTTTTAATAAGTAATTTTAAATTTTTCATTTTAAGTATCTCTTTAATAGAAAGGTCAACTATTTCAAAATACTTAGTTCCATATATAATATTCGCATTTTTAATTGTTTCTAATCTATCCCCATTATTATGTAAAACCAAAATATCTACATTTATATTTTTCAATTTTATTGATCTCATAATGTCTTCAAGTAAAATGGAAACACCACCCATTTTTCTTTCATCAACTACAAATAATACATTTTTCATGAACTTTTTACCTTTCTATAAAATTTATATATAAAGAAAAATTTTTTATAAATTAATCTAGTTAAAATTAATTCTTGCTTACTCATTAAATTCAAATACTTATTTTTTTTCCAGTTTGGATACTTTTTTTTCATAATTTTTACAATTTTATTCAATGATTTCTTTGCATCATTATTATTAAAGTTTAAAAATCTTAAACTTGCATCATGAAGTAGATGCTTAACATAAATATATTCCAACTCTTGTGGATATTTTGTTTTAACAGTTGAATTATATATTCTATCAAGTATAAAAAATATATCTTCTAATTTTCTATTATAAGTTTCTTGATGCATAATTGAACCATTTCTTTGAATATAATGATATAAAGCTTCATCGACATATGAAATTTTAGAACAATTTGAAATAATGATTGGAATTGTACCTAAATCTTCATAATATTTTTTTAACGGAAAAGCAACATTAAAAACATTGATTTTGTATATTTTATTACAAGCGGAAGGACTTGATACTAGTGCTGACTTTATATCAATCTGATTAAGTTCTAATCCCTTTTTTATTTCAGTTTTATCATCATATTCAACTAAAAAGTCACATATTGTGATATCTGAATTATTTACACTAGAAGCTGAAATCATTTTTTCTATTGCATCTAAAGATAAATAATCATCACTATCTAGGAACATTAAATATTTTCCACTAACATATTTAAGGCCAGTATTTCTAGCACTTGAAAGTCCTCCATTTTCTTTGTTTATAATTTTAATTCTCTTATCTGTTTTGTATTTCTTTAAGACTGATAATGTATCATCTTTAGATCCATCATTTACTATAATTATCTCTAAATTTTTATATGTTTGATTAATTACAGAATCAATGCAATTTTGAATATATTTTTCTCCGTTATAAACTGGTATTATTATACTAACCTTCACTATATCACCTTTCATTATTTATTATATCGTATATTGTTTTCAATGAATCATCATTATATTTTTTATAATTGAATTTTTCTTTAATTATAAATTTTTTATCTAAAAATTGTTTCATACCTAAATAAATTGAGGTATCATCATTATCTACAACTAGACCATACTTATCTTTTATAATATCTTTGCTGTCTGATACATCAGTAGTTATTATTGGAATATTTAAAACCATAGCTTCAAAAAAGGTTGTAGGAAATCCTTCAAAGGAACTACTCATAACTAATGCATCTGCATTTTTTAAATATGGGAAAGGATTTTCTTTTTTTCCATAAAAATATACAACATCTTTAAGATTCTTTTTATTAACCATATCCTTATAAAGTGAATTATCTTTACCATCACCTATCATAATGAGCTTAAAATCATAACTCTTATTTAATTTTTCTATAGCATTTATTATCCTACTAAGTTTTTTATCATACTCAGTATGTCTGCTTATATTTATAAATGTAAGCTTATCTTTTTTATACATGTCGCTTACTTTAGTTTTACTACCTTTTATGATTGTTTTATAATCAATATAATTATGACATAAAACTAACTTTTCTTTCTCACACGGATATAAAACAGCATAAGCTTCCAATGCATTTTGTGAAACAAAAAGGTATTTTTTAAAATTTTTAAATTTTCTTTTTCTTAGAAATTTATTTACAAGTTTATAAACCTTTTGCTCTGGTAAATTTAAATCATTTTGATTTCTTATAAATTCTACAATATTTGTATGCATCCAAACAGCATTATTTTTAGATGCTAAAAGTGCTAAAACAGCACTAGGTTTATAACCATAACCGTAGCAAAATGAAAAATCAAATTTATTAATATTTGAAAAATATACATTTATTATTTTAAATAAATTTATAAACTTTCTTATTATTTTATATCTACTTTTAGATAAATTATATCCTTTTACAATTATCCTTTCATCTAATTCATTTAATAAGTATCCTTCTTTTTTTTGCAAAATAATTGTAACATCATATTTATTAAGGTCAAAATTATTTACCAAATTCACTAAACTTCTTTCAATTCCTCCCATATTTAAATCATAAGTAGTAAACAAAATTTTTTTCTTCATTTTATCACCGTGATTCTATTTTTTTTGAAAAACTAAAAATTTACTCAATACATAATTAAGTATTAAAACTATAAATTGTACTATTATTTTAGATATCTTATCGTTTATATTTAAAGCAGTTACTAAAATAAACATAGTAAGCATATCAATTAAAAGTGTAGATATTCTAGATAAGTAAAATTTAAAAGCTTCTTTCAACTTATTTTTATTTTTACTCTTAAACACAAATCTTCTATTTGTAAAATAAGCAAAAGTTACAGAAAATATCCAGGAAATTATATTTGCTATTTGAAGCTCTATAGCATCATTCGGATCAAGTATAAATATTACACAAATATAATAAGAAACTAAACTAACTACAGTTGTAAATCCTCCAACAATTACATAGTTTATTATTTCTTGATATTTCTCATATAAATCAACTATCTTTTTCATTTGTAATTACTTCCTTTGCTATATATATAGGTCTTGCTCTATTTTCTTTATAACTTCTGTAAATATATTCTCCAAGAATCCCTTCTAAGAAAAAATTAATTCCTGAAACAAATAATATAAATGAACATATAAACCAAATACTATCAAACAAATTCAAAATGAGTAAGACTAGCATCCAAATAATTGAAATAAATATATTTAGTATTCCAAGTTTACTTATAATTCTAATTGGAGTTTTTGAAAATGATAATATACCGGATAAAGCATATATAAATAATTTTTTAAAACTCCAAGAAGTTTTGCCATTTGCACGTTTAGAAGGAGTATATGGTATATAATGCGTATTAAAACCTATATACGCAAAAATACCTTTAGAAAATCTATCATGTTCACTCATTTTTAATATAGTATCCTTAACACTTTTTTTAAATAGTCTAAAATCACTAGCTCCATTTACAAATGGAACATCTGTTATTTTATTCATAAGTTTGTAAAATTTGGATTTAAAAAATGTAAGTATCTTACCTTCAATTCTTTTTTCTTGATAGTAAGCAACAATATCTATATCGCTATCTTTTTCAATAGCCTGTAACATATTCAAAACAAGACTTGGTGGTTGTTGCATATCAGCATCAATTAATACAATAAAATCTCCAGTTGAATATTCAAGCCCAGCATAAATGCCTGCCTCTTTACCAAAGTTTCTAGAAAAATTTATAACCATAATTTTAAAATCTTTTTTATTCGTTAATTTTTTTAATTCATCTAATGTACCATCTTTACTTCCATCATTTATAAAAATTAACTCAATTTCATATTTTGAATCTTTAAAATTTTTTAAAACATCCTCATAAAATAATTTAATATTTTTCTCCTCATTATAACAAGGAACAACAAAAGTAAGTTTCATAATACCTCCTAATATATCAATAAATATAAATTTTCTTCATCGAAAATTAACTGTGCATCATCATATTTTACATAATCTTTAAATTCTTTGAAATATTTTTTCAAATCTTTCTGGTTCATCTTTTTATAATTTATTTTTCCTTTTGTATTTAAAAGATTAACTGCTTTCTCTGCAGACCACTCTTGAGCAAAAAATCTATATGAATAACTATTGCAAAATCCAACATCATTACAAAAATTTGAATGAACATCATAAGCATAATATATATTTTTAACAACTAAATTTTTTTCTTTTTCATAATCTAATATTCTTTTTTCTAATGTGTCCATATAAGCAATATCCATATTATAACTATCTAATCCCCCTTTTGTAATAATTATATATTTATATGATACATAGGAAAAAAATGAAAACATACATATTAACATAAAAACTCTTAAATATTTAATATCATAAATTTTTAAATATTTTATTAAAAAGATTATCAATATAGATCCAACAAATCCCATTGACATAAACATTCTAGGGGAAGTATAATTAGAAGATGTTTCCATAGCAATATTTACAACAAAAGGTACGAAAATACAAACTATTAATGTAATTAACAAATAAAATATATATTTTATATCTGATTTATTTTTCCTTTTTAATAAACAAAAAATTATACAAAAAACAAATCCAAAAATTAATAAGTAATATAATTTAAAGTCTATATATCCTCCACCAGTTTTAAGATTTTCCAAAGCGAATCGTATTGCATATTTAATATTAGAAATAATATCAAATGTTCTAATTTTTGGAGAATCATTAAAAATTGCTATAAATTTTATAATTATAAAATTTATTATAAGTGAAATTGCATATATAATGGCTGCTTTAATACATTTAGAGAATAATTCTTTAAACTGTTTTTTATCTTTATCAAACAAATCAAATACTATATATAGTATTATAAGAGAAGCATATACACAAATTATTCCTTGATAAGACATGCAGCATAGTATAGCATACAGCAAGGAAAGCATATAGCCTTTTTTATTTTCGTTAGAAAATGCTTTAACAGCTTTAACTGCAAACATAACACCCATACACATTACAAATGACTCATCAAATAGAAAAAGCTCAATAGTTATAGGATTATATATCATGAAAATTATTGTTAAATAAATAAGGAAATTTATTTTTCTATCATTAGAATCTCGTATAATCAAACTATAAAAATCAACAATAGCTATAGATAAAAATATATTAGAAAATAATATTGAAATAATAGATAATATTTCAACTGGCAAATTAATAAAATCAAATATAAGATAAAAAATGTACGTAATCAATCTTCCAGCATTAAGAAAATTAATAGAAGCTGCACTATATCCTAGGCTTTTTGTACATAGACCATCCATATTAAATGATGGGATAAACATTATGCAAGTTAAAATGCACCCAACAATAAATGATATATATAATTTTTTGCATTTAAAAATTTTCATAGTTTCACCGCGAACTTTCTATCACTATATAATTTAAAAAGAAAATTTGAACTAACTACAATTTTTGAAATTAATTTCATATTAAGCCTTTTATCATTCAACAATTCTAACTTCCAATATTTAAAGTTTTTATTTAAAAAATTTATAATATTTTTTCTAAAAGTTAAAATAAATTCCTTATCATTTAATTTATAAGAATATACTAGATAATATA
Source organism: uncultured Bacilli bacterium (assembly GCA_947588865.1). Classification (GTDB taxonomy): domain Bacteria; phylum Bacillota_I; class Bacilli_A; order RF39; family UBA660; genus UMGS1613. The sequence continues at coordinate 12,397 of CANPYQ010000005.1, read as the reverse complement.
TAAGTTTATTAACACACATTTTTTTGAAATATTTTTCTAAAACATTATAATTTTTATTTGATTTTGCATAAACTAACAAATCTTCTAAAATATATAATATATCAGATATTTTGTAATCCACAGTTAATGTTTCACCTTTTTCATTTTGTCTATATATGTATAAAGGACTTTTTATTACGGAAATTTTTTGTGCTTCCAAAAATACTTTCAATATTGCATTCAAATCTTCATATTTTTTATTTATGGGAAATTTAATATCATTAAAAAGCTCTTTTTTATACAATTTATTACAAGGCCCAAAATCAATATTAAAGATTAATGAAGGATCTTCATATATATTATCTTTTTTAATATTTTTTGTAACATCAATATATTCATAATTATTATCAATCATCGTATATTTTTGATAATCACAAACTACTATATCACAATTTGCATTTTCTATTTTTTCGTATAATTTTTCAAACATATCCAATTTAACGAAATCATCACTATCTACAAAGCCAATGTATTTTCCTTTAGATACTTTAATTCCTGCATTACGTGCAACACTAATCCCTAAGTTCTCTTGAGATATAATAATTATTTTTTGGGGATACTTTTTTTTATATTCATTTATAATGGACAATGAATTATCAGTAGAACCATCATTAATTAAAATTATTTCAATATCATCCAAAGTTTGATTAACTAAACTGTCAATACATTCTTTTAAATAAAGACTTGTATTATAAACAGGAACAACAACACTAACTTTTTTCATATTTCACCTAACTAATAAATTTTTTTACAAATTTAATCTTATTTAAAATTTCTATTCTTGATAAAAAATTAATTTTATTTATAACTTTATAATATATTAAACTAAATAACAAATTAATAGTAAAAATTAATATTCCCACTATAAACCACATAAACATGTTCGTAATACTAAATTTTGTAATAATAAAATATAATAAAATATAGGAAATAAAAATGAATATGAAAAATTTAAAACAATCTAAATAATATTTACTTATTTTATTATTAAAAATATTTTTATTTAGTATAAATGGTTTAATTAAAAACTCACTTATAATTAATGAAGAACAAGTGCCAATTAAAAGTCCAGTAATTCCAATATAATTAACTAAAATTAAGGAAACAATTAAATTAATAGCAATTTCCGAATATGTACAAATTAAAGTTTCCTTAAATAATCCCGAAGCACTCGAAAAAGTGTTCAGTACTATTCTTATAATTGAATAAAACAATAGAAATACAAACATGATCGCAGTAAAATTATTAACTAACATTTCTTTTCCATACCATATTTCCACAAAAGGGCTAATCATAATAGCGAGTGGAACACATATTACAGTAGCAATAAAAAACAGCATTGAATTATATTCTAAAAAAACATTATAACTTTTAATTTTATCAGAAACAATAAGATTTCCTACACTTGCGATTGAAGCATTACCAATTCTTCCTATTATATTAGATAGATTAAATATAACATAATAATAACAGTTATAAACGACAACAGTTGCAAGGCCTAAAACTTTAGAAATAATTATAACATCTATATTATTTGCGACTAATGTTCCTATTTTATGAGGAATTAGTGATTTCGTTTTTTTCCAAAAACAGTAATCTCTTTCCTTTGTAAACTTTACTTTAGGATAATTCTTTTTGAATAATAACCTTATTATAACATTTTGAAGTATAGAAAATACTAGCTCTAATATTAATATAAAATACAAATTTTTAAAAACGACAACTAATAATATTGCTAACAAATGTCTAATTATTAAAAGAATTTGTACATGTAATATATATTTATAACGTTCTTGGCTAGAATCAAACATAACTATATAAGGTGTTATAAAATAACCTAATATATTTGACAAAAAGGCTATAGCAAATGTAATCATTAAGAAGGTATTTGTAAAACAATCATTTTTAAAGAAAAATGAAATATTAAATGTTAATGCTATACCTATAATCAGCATTGCAAGTAATATATACCTAAATGTTCTTTGCACTCCACTTAAAATTGCACTTATTTTTTTATAATTCTTTTCACTTATAGGTTTATATAAGTAATACATTGCCGCACCTGTAAGTCCTAGTTCAGCTAAAGATAAATATGATAAAATTTGGGCATACAATTGATACAAACCAAGTTGCTCAGTTCCTAAATATTCAAGAAAAATTTTAACTCTAAAAAAACTTACAAATACAATTATTATTTGAGGCAAAACATCTGCTAATAAATTATATATTGTATTTTTTGTTCTCATAAGTCACCCTTTTTTTTATGTTCAAATAATATATCAGTACTAAACACAAATATAATAAGTGCAAATAAAAGTATCCCATATATTATATATCCTATTTTTTTATCAACAAGTAACCAAATTATAGACGCTGTAGAAAATAAAGCTGTAATTAAATATATAATAAGTACAGTAGTCCTGACACTATAATTCCTTCTAAGCAATTGATGATGAAAATGACTTTTATCAGGAGTTCCTATACTTTCTCCTTTTAATTTTCTTCTTATTATTGCGCATAATGTATCAAGTATTGGGACGATTAAAATACAGAGTGGAATAATTATTGAAGAAGTTATAATTGTTTTAAATCCCAATAATGTTATTACAGCTATAATGAATCCTAAAAACATAGAACCAGAATCTCCCATAAAAATTTTTGCTGGATTAAAATTATGTACTAAAAATCCTAAAGTAGATCCTAACATTATAAATGTTATGACGACTGAAAGCCCAATTCTTCCTTGAAAATAAGCTATTATGCCTATCGTTAAAAAGAATATCGCACTTATTCCTCCAGCAAGTCCATCTAATCCATCAATCAAATTTAAGCAATTTATACAACCTAAAATAAACAATATTGTTATAAGATATGAAACCCATCCAAAATTAAAATATAATCCAAAGAAACTTACATCAGCTAATAATAAATTCCCGTAAAACACTACTATTAAAGCTGCTATAACTTGACCTATCAATTTATATGTAGCTTTTAACGGCTTTATATCATCGATTACGCCTGTTATTATTAAAATGAAACTGCCAATAAGTATTGAATTCATAGTTGGAGTATGCTCACCAAATATCATATATCCAAGTAAAAATCCTGCATAAATTCCAAGTCCACCTAAACGAGGCATTGGAGTTTGATGAACCTTTCTTTTATTTGGCATATCTAATGCTCCAACGTGTATAGCAATTTTCTTTACTGCAGGTATTATACAAGCAACGAAAACAAAAGGTATAAAAACCATTAACAAAATTGTTGTAATATTTATGCTACCCATCTATATCACCATTCTAATTATATCATATTTAATATTATTTACAAAGTTTTTGTAGATTTTTTTTTATATTTGTCAAATTTGTGAATTTTAATTCACAAATTTAAATAATCTTAAATAAATAAAAAGTGAAAATCAAATTTTGAAATTCACTTTTAAAATTAAGAATCATTTTTATCAAAATTTATTCTAGATTCCTCTACAACTAATGGTCTTTTCATTATTCTAACATTCATATTTAATATATATTCACCTAAAAAGCCTATAAAAAATAATAAAATAGATCCCATAAAGAATAACCCTATTAATACCGGAGCAACTCCTGCTGAAAATTTATTCCAATTAATTAACTTTTGTATCAAATAAACTATACCCATTATAAAACTTAAAATTGCTATTATAAATCCGCCTATTGTTGCCATTCTCATAATACCTTTTGTATATGATGTTATACCTATCATTCCTGCATCATATAAACTGTACCAATTATTCTTACTTTTTCCATATTTTCTTTTTGGTTGCGTATATGTAATTTCTTTTCTTTCGTAACCTATTTCTGCAACAATTCCTCTTAAATATGGTTGGCTATCATCTAAATTTCTTAAAACCTCTATAAATTTTTTATCATATAGCCCAAATCCCGTAAAATGTTCTATTTGTTCAACAGTAGAAAATTTTTTGACAAGTTTATAATAACAAGTTCTAAGAAAATATACTAATTTATTTTCTTTACTTTTCTTTTTAATTCCTATTACTATTTTATACCCATCTTCCCACTCTTTAACAAATTTATGTATCATATCAACTGGATCTTGAAAATCAGCGCACATTAAAATAGTACAATCCCCTGTCGTTTGAAGTAATCCATAAAAAGGAGAATTAAATTGTCCAAAGTTTTTAGCATTAAATATAGCTTTTATATTTTTATCTGATTTACATAATTCTTTAATAATATTTCTTGTATTGTCCTTTGAATAATTATCGATGAAAACAATTTCATAATTATAATTTGGTAATTCATTTTTAAATTCTTCTTTTATTGCTTCAGTCAATAATTTAACATTTTCTTCCTCATTAAATGTTGGTATCAGTACGCTTATTTTTTTCATTTTTGCTTTCTCTTTTCTATTATTTCCTCTATCCCTTCTTTAAAAGTTATAGTAGGAATCCAATCAGTTTCATTTTTTAACTTTGTTATAGAAGGATTTACATTTATAATTCCAGAACTACTATAGGGGATTGATCCAAAATTTAATTTGCTATGCGAATTAGTAAGATTATAGATTTCATATATAAAATCTTTTAATGGCCTAGTATCCTCACTCCCAAAATTATAAATACCAGTTTTTCCTGATTCTTGCAAACAAATTAATGCCTTAACCGCATCCTTTATATTTAAAAAATTCCATAGTTGAATACTTTGAGTCAAATCAACATCTTCATTATTTAACATTTTATCTATACAACTTATAACTAACGTCTTTTCATAGTCTCCACAACCATATAGGCTAAAAAATCTAGGTTCTATAAATTTTATATCATTTTTATCGCAATAATCTTTTGCATAATTGCAAAAATATAATTTATACTTACCATATTCAGTTACAGGTTTTTCTTCTGTATTCTCTGTCACTACATCTTTATAAAGACCATACTCAGCTTGAGAACCAGCAGATATAAATACTTTAACCCCCATTTCTTTTGCAATTTTTAATGTATTTATAGAATATTCATAATTGCTTTTTTGCAAATTTTCATCATCTCTTGCAGCACCTCTTGTGCCATTCCAGGCTAAATGATAAAAAACATCACATTTTTTATTAATAATATGAGGTAATTTTTCAATATCCTCCAAATCTATTTCAACAATATCTATATTTGGATATTTTAATAACAGATTTTTTTTTGTAGAATTTTTTCTTATGAGTGCAGTTACATTATAGCCTTTTTTATTTAATTCTTCAATTAGATAAATACCAATAAAGCTAGTGGCTCCTGTTATAAAAATATTTTTCATTTCAAATTAATATAATCCAATACAGTATTAACTATATCTTTACTGCATAGATTATGCCTTTCTCTTAAGTATTTTTGACTTCCAACTTCACTTATATAAGTATCGTTTAATCCTATCTTTCTTAAAACAGCTTTGTTTTTTTGCATAGCTAAAACCTCAGCTACAGCAGAACACAAACCGCCAATAATATTATGTTCTTCAACTGTTACAATTAAATCAAAATCATTTCCACACTTTTTAATAATTTCTTCATCGATTGGTTTTACAGTTGGAAAAGTATAAAGGGCTGTGGATATCGACATTTCATTTAAAATATTAGTTGCTTCTAATGCTTCACTTGCAATTGGTCCAGTTGTAAAAATAGCTACTTTATTTCCTTTTACTACATTTATACTTTCACCGATATTAAACTCTAAATATTCGTGAATATCTTCTTCTCCACCTTTACCCAATCTTATATAGGCAGGCTTTTTAGTCATAACAGAAAGCTCTGCTACTCTTATTGCTTCATTTTTATCGCTTGGAGAAAAAATAATTATATTAGGCAAGCATCTCATAACCCCCATATCATCCGTTCCATGATGACTCATTCCCATACTTCCATATCCAAAACCTGCACCAACTGATATGATCTTAACATTTGCATCATGATATAAAATATCATTTCTTATCTGTTCTAAACACCTTAATGATGGAAAATTAGCAATAGAATATGTATACACTTTTTTTCCTTCTAAAGCCATTCCAGCAGCCATAGATGTCATATTTTGTTCTGCAATTCCAGCATTTACAAATTGTTTAGGCATATCATCATAAAATTTATTTAAAACATTGTATCCTAAATCTCCTGCCATCATTAATATATTCTTATCATTTTTAGCTAATTCAGATAATCTATTTATAAAAGCATTCCTCATATTACTGATCATACTCGCTTTCTACTTCCCTAAGTGCATACTTATACTGTTCTTCATCTGGATTCTTATAATGCCACTTAAGATCATTTTCCATAAATGATACCCCTTTTCCTTTTACAGTATTAGCAACTATACAAATAGGTTTATCTTTTGAAGTTACTTTTAAAGATTTTCTAATCTCATCGTGTGAATGTCCATCTATTTCCATTGCCTTAAATCCAAATAGTTCAAATTTTTCTTTTAGATTTTCATTTTTTAATATATCTTGACATTTACCTAGTGCTTGAAATCTATTTTTATCAATTATTATTGTAAAATTATTTAAATGATGTTGTGCTGAAAAAAGAGCCATTTCCCATACAGAACCTTCATCACACTCACCATCTCCAACTATAACAAATACCCTATTCTCTTTATTATTTAATTTTAGTGCATAAGCCATTCCAGCACCAATAGATACGCCATGCCCTAAAGCACCTGTTGATATTTCTATTCCAGGTACAGTTTTGTGTGACACATGGCCTGATAAAATACTTCCATTAGCATAATGAGTCTTTAAGATTTCAGGATCAAAGAATCCAGAGCGTGCTAACGCAGAATAAACAGCCGACCCAGCATGTCCTTTACTTAATATAAATCTATCCCTTTTGTCATCTTTTGGATCTTCCGGATTAAATTTTAAAATATCACTATATAATACAGCTACTATATCAGCTATAGAAAGTGCACAAGCAATATGTGAGCCTTTTGATAAATAAGCCATTTCAAGGCAATCTTTTCTAATTTGACAAGCTAAAGTTTTACTATTCATAAACATCCTCACTTATACTATAAAAAAATTCATTTATTTGTTTTTCAGTTATTTTATTTAAATCTCCACCATTAACATATACATCATTCCACTCAATTACCTTTGAAATTGCAACATCTATACTCCAAGTTGGCTTCCATTTTAATATATTCTTAGCATTAGAACAATCTAATTTCAAAAATTTAGCCTCGTGTGGACCGTTATCACTTTTATTAATCCATTTAATTTTATTATTTGCCTTATTGCAAAATATTGTAACAAGTTTGCCTATCGTAACACCATCATCGTTTGGTCCAAAATTGTAATTTCCAGAATATTTTCTATCTTCATATTGTTTTTCTACGAGCAACAAATATCCATATAAACATTCGAGTACATGCTGAAATGGACGTGTTGAATATGGATTCCTAACAATTATATCTTCATTTTTATTTAAAGATCTTATGGAATCTGGAATTATTCTATCAACTGCAAAATCTCCACCACCTATAACATTCCCACTACGAGCTGTTGAAATTCTTGGAAAATCCACATCGTTAAAAAATGAATTTTTATAACTATATGTTACAAGTTCACTGCAAGATTTACTGTTTGAATAAGGATCATATCCACAAAGTTCATCACATTCTCTATATCCATAATTCCACTCTTTATTTAAATAGACTTTATCTGTTGTAACATTTAAAAACGATTTAACACTCTTAACATTTCTAATTGCTTCTAATATATTAACAGTACCCATTACATTTGTTTCATATGTATATACCGGATTTTTATATGATTCTCTTACTATCGGTTGAGCTGCTAGATGAATAACTATTTCTGGTTTAAATGATTCTATTACACTTTTAAGTTTATCTAAATCCCTAATATCACCAATTACAGATTTCATTTGAGCATCCAGATTAAGTAAATTAAACATACTAAGGTCAGTATTTGGTTCCAATGCATATCCGCAAACATCTGCGCCACTTAAAATTAAAATTTTTGAAAGCCAACTACCTTTAAATCCAGTGTGCCCTGTTATAAATACCCTTTTACCTTTAAAAAATTTTAAATCCATTTTACCACCTTTTCCATGGAGCATTATTTTGAGCAAGTAAATTATCTAAATACATTTTATCTTTTAAAGTATCCATACATTGCCAAAATCCATCATATTTATAAGCTACAAGTTCCCCATTTTTTGCTAAAGTTTCTAAAGGTTCTTTTTCAAAAACAGTAGTATCATCTTTTATATAATCAAAAATTTCAGGATTTAAAACCATATATCCACCATTTATCCATCCACCATCTTCTCTTGCTTTTTCTATAAAACTACTTATGTTATTTTTATCATCAATTGCAAGAGCTCCAAACTTACCCCCAGGTTGTATTGCAGTTATAGTTGCAATTTTACCTTTCTTATTATGATATTCTACAAGTTTTTTAATATCTATATCACAAACTCCATCGCCATAAGTAAGCATAAATGGTTCATCCCCTATATATTCCTTAATTCTTTTTATTCTTCCGCCTGTCATAGTATTTAATCCAGTATCAACTAAAGTAATTTTCCATGGTTCAGAAAATGTTTTATGTACTGTCATTTCATTTTTTCCCATATCAAAAGTAATATCTGAATTATCTAAATAATAATCTGAAAAATACTCTTTTATAACGTGCTGTTTATAACCACAACATACTATAAATTCATTAAATCCAAAGTGTGAATACTCTTTTATTATATGCCAAAGTATTGGTTTACCTCCTATTTCTATCATAGGTTTTGGGATATGCTGAGACTCTTCTGTTATTCTAGTTCCAAATCCTCCTGCTAATATAACTACTTTCATTTTTTTACCTCCTTAAAACTAAAATATTTATGTCCAAACCAACTAATTAAAGTGGTAATAACTAAATTAAACGCACCTGCCATATATTCATTTATTCCAACTTTAGAAACAAGTATAGATATATTTAACATGCCAATTAAATAACTAATAACATAAACTAATACAAATTTAATTAGCTCTTTTCCTATTTTTTTATTACTTTCAAAAGTAAATTTTCTATTCCACATATAGCTATGAATTACTCCTACTATAGTAGATACAGTATTAGCAATTAAATAATTTATTCCAAGTAAAAGTAATATTGTATAGCTACCATATCCCACAATTGTGTTTAATCCTCCAACAAATAAAAATCTAATTTGCTGTTTTTTAAATAATTTTTTAATCATACTATACATCTTTTTCATAATTTATGAGAAATAGCAAAATACCATTAATAGTGCAAAAGGAACTATTATTAGCATTCTTAACCATACTAAAGACCTTTCTATTTTTATATTATCTAAATAGCTATCTTTTCTTGGAAAATTTATTACTATTAAAGATATTGAAATAGCTAAATATATCCCTAAAAAAGCATATTCAAATTTATTTAGTTTAAATATGTCATATATGTTTTTCAAATAAGGATAAGTCATCTTAGCAAGATTTTGTTTACCAAAAATTTCACTTAATAACATTCCATTTACTTGTTCACCACCGAAACATAATGGATAATAAATTGTATGAATTAAAAGTGTTACAAAACCAAATATCATATCCAACAGTAGATTTACCTTAAAATATTTACTGTTTTTAAACAATAAAATTGAGAAAAAAGGTGTTAAATATATTATCCAATACGGATAATGAGGAATAGATAAAAACAAAACAGTATATACAATAAATGGTATATAAATAGCATATTTATTAAATTCATCTTTATTTTTTAAATTTTTAATATAGCAAAAAACACAAATAAGAACATATAGAGTAGCGAAAAGTGATGCACCGTTAAAATTTATATTAAATTTTACAGAACCTAATAATTTATCTATCATTATACTAGTAAAATTTTTTGTTGACTTTATGTACATAGGCATAAAAAGTGCAATAAATTTAAAAACAATATATAGTGACATTGCTCCTATACAATCTCTAATAATTTTCATAACAGATTTTTGTTTTAATAAAACTAATGGAATGAAAATAAATAAAGCAAATAACTTCATTGGTATAGCTATTGCAAACCAAAGTAAAAAATGTCTGTTATCTTCTTTTATATATGCAAGTATACCTAATAGTACAAAAAACATTGGAATAATATCATACTGGCTTAAAATAAATATTGGTGAAAATATCAAAGGAGACGAAATAAATATTAAAATTACCCATTTTAGATATTTTTTATTTATTCCAATATTTTCACATATTTTTTTTATTACAATACTACATAATATTAAAAATACAATAAGTATACCTTTCATCCATAATATACAAAAAAAATTATTTATTATATTAATATTTAAAAAATGTTGCAAAACCCATAATGGTAAATCCCATATCATAAATATAAAATATATTGGAATCTCATAGCAAGCTGTAGATATAATTCCATTAACATCAAATTGATAATTTATCTTATAAAAATCCAAAAATTTTCCCTGTGATATTACTTCTATAAAATTTGTTGTATGTAAAGTAGTAGCAAACATGTCCCAATACACAAAGCAAGTAAACAAAAAAATAGCTACTAAACCATATATTAACCAATCTTTTTTAGTAACTTCATTCGTTTCTTGAAATTTATTTTTTATATTTAATAATGTTTTTAACATATTTGTCCTCCAATAAATATATATTTTTTTAAAATAATGTCAAAAGTTAATATTATCAAGTACTCTTAATCATTTTATCCAAATTAATTATAACATACCGCCTTCCACGAGTCAAGAAACCAACATAAAATTGTACAATTAAGTAAAAATCGATATAATTCATTTTCAAAACTTTATTTTTTTTAAATAATAAGTTATAATTAGTATGGTGATAGTATGAATAAAAAGAGAATTGATTTATCTGATATAAAAGAAAATGATTTAGATAAAACTTCTTCCTTTACTGATTTAATGACAAGAAGTGAAAGAAAAAAAAGAAAAAAAGAAAAAGAAGATTTACTAAACGAATTTCAAAATTATAATGATGATATTTTAGATATGGTAGAAGAAAAGAAAAAAAGCACAAAAGATTTGACAATTGAGCTCGAAAAAGCGAAAGAAAAATATAATAAAGAAGAAACCGATAATAATATAGGTAAAACCCAAATACTTGAATTAACTAGACAAATGAAATTCAATTTAGAAGAAACAAAATCAGAAAATATAGAAAAGAAAAGAAAAGGTATTTCTATATTAAATATTATTGGTGAAATTAATTTAATTTGTATAGGATTTTACATATATTTGTTAATATTTACAAATTATCAGGAAAAACAAGAAACTTATTTAATAACAGGAGGAATTATAGTTTTGTTAGTATTTCTATTTGGTGTATCAATTATATCTAACAGAAGAATAAGTAAACTATTTAATATATTAAATATTCTTGCTATAATATCTTTTATTGGTTTTAATGTTTATAATATTTTATACTAAAAAATGAAGTGCTACTTCATTTTTTTCCATTCTGTATAAGTTACTAATTTTACATCATTACTTATATTATAAAATTCTTTAAAATTATATAAATAATCTTCTATGTGCTCATAAAAGAAATATCCATTATCTGGTAATCCATAGACTATCAAGTCTTGTCCCTTATGATTATTAATGTATTTTGTTCTTACACATTCGAATCCAAAGATTACTCCATACATAAATAAAAACACAAGGCTCATAATTATTGAACAAAATTTTAATATTTGATCTATATTTTTTAAATTAGCTATATCAAATAATATTACAAGTATCAGAACCATTATCATATATGGAGGTAACATGCATCTATTATCTACTGGATTTACTACAAACAAAGGTCCAATTATAAAACAAACGCATCCTATTAAAAATAATATAAATATTCTTTCGTTTCCTTTTAAATTTATTACAATAAATGTTATAAACGATACAAGATAGATGACTGTAAACAAGAAATTAAAATTAGATATTAAATTTAAATGTATTTGTTCTACATTATATATTTTATAAAAAACTAAATATAGAGAAAATGCACACATAGTATATATAGATACGCTATTTATCTTACTTTTAGTCTTGTTTTTTGAGTATATATATAAACAAATTAAAGAAAGTAGAACATTAAATATTAAGTTATTAAATATTAAATAAGGAAGTATTATGCCTTTTATTTTATTAAATATTCCATTTAAAGAAAAACTTCTCATACCATAAATATCTTTAGAATTAAATATACTAAAATAAACTGGATTAATAAACATAATTGTTGTACCAATTATGCTACCAACTAAAAAACTTATATGTTCCTTGTGTACCTTCT
>CANPYQ010000004.1 GCA_947588865.1 uncultured Bacilli bacterium | reverse complement strand
CAAGCAAAAGATATTATAAATTATTCTCATGTCTTTTTCAATATTTAGGTGTTGCACTTCAAACAAAAATTTTCCATTTCATTTTATCTTGACTAATAATATGAGGTAATGATATACTAAATATATAATTATATAATAGTGTGATGGCTAAAGGAGGATGAAATATATGAGAAAGGGTTTTACATTAATAGAACTTTTAGCGGTATTAATAATATTAGGACTTTTAGTGTTAATAGTTACTCCAGTAGTAGTAAATTTAGTGCAGGACTCAAAAAAATCTACAAAAGAAAGCAGTGCGAGATTTTATATAGATGCAGTAAACTTATATTTAAAAACGGATGAAATAAATAATGAAGAAATACTAGAGGGACAGTATAGTGTAAATGAATTAAGTAGAGTAAAAGTAAATGGTGAGAAACCATCTGATGGAATGGTAGTAATAAAGGATGGTGAGGTAGTAGATTATTCATTAAAAATAGGTGATTATATAATTAACTATAATTCATATAATCAAAAAGTACAGGTAAGTAAATATGATGTATTAAGAATAAAACCAGAAGTACAGTTAGCTGGACTAACTCCAGTAGTATATGATGGAGATAATTGGGAAGTAGCAGATACAAAAACGAATTGGTATGATTATTATAATAAAAAATGGGCAAATGCAGTAATATTAAATGATAATGTATCAAAAGAACCAGGAACAATAATATATCCAGATGGAAAAAATATAAATATAAAAGCAATGTTTGTATGGGTACCAAGGTATTCGTATACTATAGGAAATACATACGGAGTTCAACTTGAAGGTGGAGATGCACCAAGTCAAGAAACACCAGGAGCAATTGATATAAAATTTGTAGATAAAAATACAAAAGAAAATGGAATTGCGGCATACAATGGAGATAGCCCAACTGGATGGCGTACACATCCAGCATTTACATTTGGAAGTCAAGAACTTTCAGGGATATGGGTAGGGAAGTTTGAAATAACAGGTAATTCTGATGCCCCAACAATAATACCAAATGAAAGTTCATTAGTAAGTCAAAATGTAAGTACATTATTTACAGCAGCTCAAAAGTTTAATCAATATTTAAATAACAATGGAGATTCACATATGATGAAGAATAGTGAATGGGGAGCAGTAGCATACCTTTCACAAAGTAAGTATGGAAAATATGGCAATAGTGAATATGAGGGAACAAATAAGGAAATATATATGAATAATTCACAATATTATACTGGCCGAAGTGGAGGGGCACCAGGAGGAAGTACTCCAATCAATGGAACATATACAGATCAAACTTCCACAGATCAATATAATACAACAGGATATTATACATATGATGGATATTTGTTAAAATATAATACTAATGAAAAATCTAATACAAGAGATATCCTAAAAGGAACAGGAGCATCAACTACAGGAAATATATATGGAATATATGATATGAGTGGGGGAGCCTGGGAATATGTAATGGGATATTATACTTTGGCAACCAATGATTTTATAAAACAACTAGATGTAAAATATTATGATGGATATACAACAACGACATTAGCAAATGCATGTAATGGAGAGGTATGTTACGGACATGCATTAAGTGAAACAGATGAGTGGTATAGTGATTATTATAATCATTCGCTTTTAGTAAAAAGTCCGTTTTATCGTAGAGGTGGAACATATAATGCCGATATTCATACGGGTGTCTTTATGTTAGGCACAGGTGGTGATTTTGGTGACAAAAATACTTCATCCCGCGTTGTATATATAAGTTAAATAGTAATAAATTGTATATAAAAATTATAACCTTGTAAAAAAGTTATAATTTTTTATTTTCTATAATTTTATCAATAATACCATAATCTAGTGCTTCTTTTGAATCCATAAAATTACCTCTTTTATTATGATTATTTTTATAGCACTAAATTAGTTGAATTTTTTTGCTTGATTTTGTATAATTATCATGGTGATAGTATGAGAGGTAAACTAATAGTAATAGAGGGAACAGATTGTAGTGGTAAGGAAACACAAAGTAAAATGTTAAAAGAAAAATTAGAAAGTGAAAATATAAAATGTGAAATGGTAAGTTTTCCAATGTATGATACTCCAACTGGTAAAATTGTAGGTGGTCCATATCTAGGTAAAGAATATATATGCGATTGTTGGTTTGATGAAGGTGCTGTTAATGTTGATGCAAAAGTCGCTTCGCTTTATTATGCAGCTGATAGGAAATATAATATAAAAATGGTTGAAGAATTAATAAATAACGGTATTAATGTTATATTGGATAGATATGTATACTCAAATTTAGCTCATCAAGGAGGAAAAATAAAAGATAAAGAAGAAAGATTTAAAATGTATGAATGGCTTAACAAATTAGAATTTGATTTGTTAGAACTTCCCAAAGCAGATATAAAAATATTTTTGCATATGCCATATTCAGTATCATTAGAATTAAAAAAGAATAGAAAAGAAGGACTTGATCAGCATGAATTATCTCGCGAACATTTACTTATGGCAGAAAAAGCTTATATAGAGATTGCTGATTTATATAATTTTAAAACTATTGAATGTAATTTAGGAAATAAGCCTAGAGAGGTTGAAAATATAAATAAAGATTTATATGAGGCTGTAATAAGCAATTTGTAATATTTGTGTGTATGTGCTATAATTGAATGAGTCAAGAAGGTGTTTAATGTGTTTGAAAAATTAAAAAAGAGTTTAAAAAAAATAGTAAAATATATAAAAACAAATATATTAATGTCTACATTTATTATAACCTCCTTAATAAATGGTTGCTTAGTGAGATTCTTTACAGTAGAAAATTATTTTGCAGTGAAACCAATATTGGCAGATTTGGTAGTTATTTTTGTAATTACTGCTATTGGATATTTTTTTAAACCAAAAAATCAATTTAAGTATTTTTTATTTTGGAGTATATTTTTGACTTTAATATGTATAATTAATACGGTATATTATAGTAATTATATATCTTTTGCATCTATAACTTTACTTAAAACTGCAACTGAACTTTCAGGCTATACAGATGCAGTCTTTGAAAATATACTAGAAATCAAGGATTTGATTTTTGCTTGGCAACTATTCGCTTTAATATTTGTGCATATCCAATTAAAAAGAAAAAAGTATTATGAAAAGGTTAAAGATATAGAGAATGGAAAAATAAGATTTTTAAATATGGTAGTTGTTGCTTTGATAACTTTAGGCTTTTTTATTTCAATGCTTTCATCAACTGATATTAGTAGACTTAACAAACAATGGAATAGACCTTATATTGTTATGGAATTCGGTATATATGTATATCAGGCAAATGATTTAGTTACTTCAGTAAAAACAACAATGAATGAAATGTTTGGGTATGATGAGGCATATAAAACTTTCAGGGAATATTATGATGAAAAAGAAATGGTAGAAAAACATGAAAATGAATACACTAATTTATTTAAGAATAAAAATGTTTTAGTAATACACGGTGAAAGTTTACAATCATTTACTATGAATCTTAAATTTAATGATAGAGTTCTTACTCCAAATTTAAATAAGCTTGCTAAAGAAGGAATATATTTTTCAAATTTTTATGCTCAAGAGAGTGTAGGAAATAGTAGTGATAGTGAATTCACATCTCTTACTTCACTTTTACCATCAAACAGTGGCACAGTTTTTATGAATTATTTCAATAGGGATTATGAAACTATATTAAAACTCCTAAAAAAGGAAGATTACTATACTTTTTCAATGCATGCAAATATTGGTAGTTCTTGGAATAGAAATGTTGCTTATGAATATTTAGGGTATGATAATTTTTATTATTATACAAAAGACTATAAGATAGATGAGAAAATAGGATTAGGATTGTCCGATAAATCATTCTTTAGACAATCTGTTGACATAATTAAAGATATTGATTCTAAAAATAATAATTGGTATGGCACACTTGTAATGCTTACTAATCATACACCATTTAGCGATATAAAGAATCACAGTGATTATTCAGTTGATTATATAACAAAAGAAACTAATCCAGAAACTAAAGAGGTAGAAGAAGTTGTAAATAATTGGTTAGAAGGAACTAAAATAGGTAATTATTTAAAATCAGTCCATTATGCTGATGAAGCAATTGGCGAATTAATAGATTATTTAGATGAATCAGGACTTTTGGATGATACGATAATAGTATTATATGGAGATCATGATTGTAAATTAAAACAATCTGAATTCAGGAAATTATATGATAGCGAATACTATCAAGATGTGTTAATAGATCCAAATGATACAGTTGGAATTATAGATGATTTTACTTATGAAATAAACAGATCGGTACCATTTATAATTTGGTCTAAAGACATAGTTGATACTAAATATAATAAAGAAGTAACAGAGGTAATGGGTATGATTGATGTAATGCCAACTTTGTCAAATATGTTAGGGGTAGAACCTAAATATTCTCTTGGTAATGATATATTTAGTATAAAAGATAATGTTGTAGTTTTCCCTAGTGGTAATTGGATAACTGATAAAATTTATTATAATAGTTCAAAACAAAATTTTAGACAATTAGATTTAGAATCATCTATAGATATGGATTATATAGATAATTACAATAAGTATGCGGAGGAACTTATAAACATATCAAATGGTATAATAACTTATAATCTAATTGAATCATATGAAACTGGTAATGAGCCAAATATAACACAATAATAAGTAAACTTCAAAAGTTTGCTTTTTTATGTTATAATAAGTATGGAGGTTATGGTATGGCAAAAGTAAAAAAAGAAAAAATTAGTGAATTAGAAAAATTAGATATTGATAAAGATAAAATAGTAAAAGAAATAAAGAGTGATGTTGAAGAAAAAATATTTGATGAGGTAACTAAAAAAATAGATTATGAAACTCAAAATAAATTAGATAAAATGGAGAAAAGAATATACAGACATAAAAACTTTTCTATTCTTAAAAGGGATATAATTATATTGCTTTTTTTAGGAGTAATTATATATGAAACTATTATGCTATATAATAATGGGCTTTTATTTGGATTAAACAAGTTTAATGAAAGCAAAGAAGAAGAAGTAGTAGTAGAAAAAGATGAAAAAACGAATGAAGAAGAAAAAGATTTGAATTGGTATATTGATAATTATGGTTATTTACTTGATAATATTAAAACAAATTTAGAAGATACTACTTATCTTTATAATAATATAAAAGTATCTGATATAGATAGTAGTATTAAAATAAATATGGCATATCAAATACTTAATAAAGAATATAAAAATATAGAAAATGGTGTTATAACTGTCGATGCATCTAAATTAAGTGAAGTATATAAAAAAATATTTACTGATGATATAAAACATCAAAATTTCAAAGATAATTGTATTCAATTTATATACAATAAAGAAAATAATAACTATATGGCGATAGATACACAATGCGAAAAAAAAGATATTATAAGGGTTATAGATAACATTAGGGAAGATCATTATATAACTATAGATATTTTAGTAGGTATATTAGATGATAAAAATTTAACAAATATATCTGGGGATATATTAAAAGAGGATTATTCTAGTAAAGATTTTGAAGAGATTAAGAATAAACTTGATAAATTTGAATTCATATATGAAAAAATTAAAGATAAATATTATTTAAAAGAAATAAAAAAGGTGAAGATTTATGAACAATAGTATAATTAATGAAATAAGCAATGATTTAAATATAACATTTAAACAAGTAGAAATAACTTTAAAATTACTTGAAGAAGGGAATACTATTCCCTTTATTGCTAGGTATAGAAAAGATGTAACAGGGGCTTTGGATGAAGAAAAAATTAAATCTATTGAGGAAGTTTATAAATATCAAGTGAATTTGTTAAAAAGAAAAGAAGATGTTATTAGACTAATAGATGAAAAGGGTTTATTGACTGATGAATTAAAGAACGAGATTATGAATGCCTCTAAATTAGTTGAGGTAGAAGATTTATATAGACCTTTTAAGGAAAAAAGGAAAACTAAAGCAACAGAGGCTATTAAAAATGGGCTTGAAAATTTATCTCGTGAGATTATGAATTTCCCAGTTACTGGAAATATAGAAAGTATTTGTAAAAAATATTTAAATGATAATGTAAAAACAATATCAGGTGCAGTAGAGGGCGCTAAATATATAATTTCTGAAAATATATCAAATAATGCTAAATATAGAAAAATAATTCGTGATAATACATATAATTTTGGTACAATAAAAAGTAAAATAAAGAAAAATGCTAAAGATGAAGAAAAAATTTATGATATGTATTATGATTATGAAGAAAAAATTAAGTATATTAAACCTCATAGAATATTAGCGTTAAATAGAGCAGAGAATGAAGGAGTACTTAATATATCTATAAATTATGATAAAGAAAAGGTTTTAAACTTTCTAGAAAAGAGAATAATAAAAAATAATGAATCTTTTGTAGTAGATATAGTTAAAAGTGCTATTGAAGATTCATATAAAAGATTAATAGCTCCTTCAATAGAAAGGGAGATTAGAAGTGATTTAACACTTATTGGTGAGGAAGCAGCAATTGAAAATTTTGGTAAAAATTTAGAGGCTCTTTTGCTTACACCACCTATGAAAGAACGCATAGTACTTGCATTTGATCCGGGATATGTTAATGGATGTAAGCTTGCGGTAGTTGATTCTACTGGTAAATATTTAGATTCTGTTGTTATTAAACCATTTATAAAGAGTAATAATAAAGAGAGGTTAATAGAGCAATCTGAGGTAATAGTTAAAAATTTAATAGACAAATATAAAGTAGATATAATAGCTATAGGAAATGGAACAGCATCAAGAGAATCAGAAAAATTTGTGGCTAACATGATTAAGAAATATAATTTAAGTTGTAAATATGTAATAGTTTCTGAAGCAGGTGCATCTATTTACAGTGCATCAAGTATTGCTATAGAAGAATTTCCTAACTTAGAGATTGAAAAAAGAAGTGCAGTAAGTATTGCAAGAAGACTCCAAGATCCACTATCAGAACTTGTCAAAATACCACCGGAGGGAATTGGGGTAGGACTTTATCAACATGATGTACCTTCTAAAAAACTAAGTGAAAACTTGGATTTTGTGGTAAGTAAAACTGTAAATAGTGTAGGCGTAAATATAAACACGGCATCTTCTTCATTGCTCAAATATGTAGCTGGTATTACTAAAAAAAGTATTGATAAAATAATAGAATATAGAAATAAAAAAGGAAAGATAAAATCTAGAAAAGAAATAGAAAAACTACTTAGTGACAAAGCGTATATTCAATCTATAGGCTTTTTGAGAATTACTGATGGTGAAAATATTTTAGATTCAACAAGCATACATCCTGAAAGTTATAGTGTTGCTTTAAACTTATTAAACGAATTGGGCATGAATATGAATGATATAGGGAGTAAAGAACTAATAGAAAAATTAGATAAAATTAATTTAGAAGAATTTAAAGATAAATTAAAAACAGATATTTATACATTAGAAGATATAGTTAAATCGTTGAAAAGCCCTAATAGAGATCCAAGGGATGAGATGCCACAACCAATACTTAAAAGTGATATATTAGAGCTAAAAGATCTTAAAGTTGGTATGAAGCTTCAAGGTACAGTTAGAAATGTAGTGGATTTTGGTGCATTTATAGATATTGGATTACATGAGGATGGACTTGTTCATATATCTAAAATAACAGATAAATATATTAAGCATCCAAGTGAAGTATTAAATATTGGTGATATAGTTGACTGCTATATAGATGAAATTAAACTTGATAAAAATAAGGTATCATTGAGTTTGCTACCAAAATAAAAAACTCCTAAAAGAGTTTTATCATAAATTCATGAAAAATATTGAGATAATTAATATAGTTGCAAATATGTTCCATATAATATATGGTATTAGTAATTTAGAAGAAGTTTTATTTAGTTCTTTAGCTTCATAGTATAAAAATAATGAACTTAAAAATACAATAATTGTATCTATTAATGCTAAAAAAGGACTTTTTAAAGTAAAAAATAAAAATGAAAATATTTGATTAGAAAAATAATTAATTAATAAAGTTTTATTAAAATCTGGAATATTTTTATAACTATTATTTTTATATATCATATATATACTTATAGCTATTAAAATATACAAAATAGTCCAGACAATGGGGAACACTAAAGGGGCAGGAGCAAAAAATGGCTTATTTAAACTTTTATAAAATATAATATCACTTTTAAAAATTAAGCCACTTATAAACCATGGTAGAAGACATAGCAAAAATTTTAATAAATTTTTCATAAAACACCTCTTTACATCTTATGATAAATGTATTAAAATATTATTGATTGGGTGATAAAATGAATATTACTTTAAATAAAAATGATGAGACAGTAATGAAATTACTTCATTATTTTATAACAATACAAGGCTATAATCCAGTAGTTTTACATGGCGCTAAAGATGAAATATGGCTTGAAAATAATGAAGCTGATTATAAAATAGTTAGAATAGTATCTAATTATATACATAATGATGAACAATTAGATTTTGATATATTTAGAACTAAGCAGATATTAAAAAGGATAAAAAGAAAGATGTTTTCTATTAAAATGGAAACACTTTCAATTTTTGTTAATTTAGGTGATAATGTACATTTGGAGGATAAAGATTTCAATAATATTAAATGTGCAAATGTTAAAGAAATAAAAGATTTATCTAAATATTCTTTTATATTAAATACTTTTCCAAACATACTCGAGGTTGAAAATTCAAAAGAAGAAGGTCTTGAATTATTTATAAAATTAACAGATGATATAAATAAAAAAAATTATGAGGAAACTAAAAAAGCAGAAGATGTATTTTCCAAAAAAACACCTACTATGACATATATTTTTATGGGTATATGCTTTATTCTTTATATTTTTACTGCTTTTCAATCAATAAATTTTATGGATTTGGATCCAAATGTTTTAGCTAAGTATGGTGGTCTTATTACTTTAAATAATATGAATGAAAACTATTTTGAACTATATAGAATTCTTACATCAGTATTTCTTCATGCTGGAATTATACATTTGCTATGTAATATGTATTCCCTATATATAATAGGACCACAGTTAGAAAGTTTTTTTGGAAAAGTAAAGTATACAATAATATTTATAGGAAGCGGTATTATTGGTAATTTACTTTCAATGGCTTTTCTACAAGATAATATGGTAGCTGTCGGGGCAAGTGGAGCGATATTTGGCTTACTTGGAGCTTTATTATATTTTGGATATCATTACCGCGTATATTTAAGTGGCGTTATAAAAAGTCAAATAGTACCTTTAATAATTTTAAATTTAATTATAGGATTTATGATATCTAGTATAAATAATTTAGCTCATATAGGTGGCCTTGTTGGTGGAGTTCTTTTATCAATGGCAGTAGGAGTTAAATATAAAAGTAATAAATCAGATATTATAAATGGAATAGTAATGACTTTTATATTTGTTGGATTTTTATGTTATATGATATTTTTTAGATAGAAGATTGAATATTCTATCTTTTTTTAATGGTAAAAATATAATCAATAATGATAACAAAGAAATAATTTTAATTTGTTTGACTTTATTTTTTTATTCAATATAAATTATTGATAATTTATGATATTTCTATATATAATTATAATAAAATTATAATAGTGTAATAATAAATGTCACTCAATATTAATATACTTTATTGGTGATATAGTGAAAAAAATATTAATATTATTAGTAATGTTTTTTGTTTGTGGATGTGGTAATAAGTTAGTTTGTAGCTATGAAGAAGATTATGAAGACATTAAAATTAAAAATAAAATAGAATTTAATTTTAAGGATAATACTTATAAACAAACTGATAAGATGGTGTTTAAAGATAATGAGAGTGCAAGCTCTTATTTCAAAGATGTATCAGATTATGTAGATGAATATAATTTGTCTTTAGAAGATAATGTAATAGTATCAAATATGGAAGATGAAATAAAATTAGATGGCGATAAAGATAAAATAAAAAAACAATATGAATCTTATGATTATATATGCAGATAAATTTATAATAAAGTATAACCATTTTTAAATTTTTGTAGTATAATATACTATTGTCATAATTTATAATTCGTAATATATATAATATTATGATATAGTTAAAAATTTAAAAAGGTGATTATATGAAAAAAATAACAAATTTTATAGTAAATAAGAGATTTATAATTTTAATATTATTTTTAGTATTAACAGCAATATCTTTGACAATATCCAGTAAAGTAAATGTAAACTATGACATATCAAAGTATTTACCGAATTCTTCAGAAACAAAAATAGGTATGAAAATAATGGAAGATGAATTCAATAATAATTTAAGTACTTTGAATGTTATGGTAAAAGATTCTAAAAATGAAAAAGAATTTTTAGAAAAAATTGATAGTGTAAGTGCAGTAGAGGTAAAAAGTAAAGATGATTACACACTTTATATATTAACTCTAAATACATCTGCAGACTCTAAAGAAGCAAGTCAAGTTTATAATAAAATAGAAGATTATTTTGGTAATAATTTGGTAGATACTAGTGGTGATGTATCTAATTATAATAAAACAGTTTTACCATTTTATATTATATTACTTGCAGTTTTAAGTGCACTTATAGTACTTATTATAATGTGTGAGTCATATATAGAACCATTATTATTTTTAATTTCAATTTTAATTGGAGTTGCTTTAAATAGTGGCACAAATATAATATTTTCAAGCGTTTCAAATATAACTAATTCAATATCTGCAATACTACAAATGGCACTTTCTATGGATTATTCTATTATGCTTATGAATAGGTATCGTCAGGAAAGAGAAAGAGAAAATGATAAAGTAAAAGCTATGCAAAATGCTTTATACAATTCATTCAAATCAATATCTAGTAGTTCAGTAACTACAATAGTAGGGTTATTAGCGCTAGTATTTATGAGTTTTACAATAGGTAGGGATTTAGGATTTGTGCTTGCTAAAGGAGTATTATTTAGCTTAATTAGCATATTTACAGTATTACCTTGTTTAATACTTATGTGCGATAGGTTAATACATAAAACTAAAAAGAAAAGTCCTATCATAAAATTAAATTTGGTAGGGAAAATAGCTTATAAATGTAGACATATAGCTTTAATATTATTTGTATTAGTGTTTGTAATTAGTTACTTTTTAAAAGGTAATTTGGAAATAATATATACTAATTCAGGCACAGATGAAATAGAAAATGTATTTACCCTAAATAATCAAATGGCAATAATATATCAAAATAAAGATGAAGATATTATTTCAAAATATTGTTCTAAATTAGAAAATAATGGTAATGTAGATAGTGTAATGTGTTATGGAAATACTATAAATATGCCACTTACATATGATAAGTTGAATAATAAATTTGAAACTTTAGGCAAATCTATAAAAGTTGAAGACTATCTTTTAAGACTCATTTACTATCATTACAATAATAAAGAAGAAAATAATAAAATAGAACTCAATAACTTGATTAATTTTATTGAGGGTACAGTATATGATAATAATAAAATGAATAATAGTATAAATGAATCTATGAAAAGTGATATTGATTTATTAAGTAATTTTACTGATGTAAATAAACTACAAAAATTAAAAACTATAAAAGAAATATCACAAACATTAAATATAAATGAAGATATAGTAAAAGATTTACTCATATATTATAATTCTAAAAATATAACAAATAAAATGACTATAAATGAATTTATAAGTTTTATGAATAGTTATATTTTAACAAGTGATAGATATAAAACTAGTGTAGATGATAAAACTATTTCTAACTTAAGTAAAATATCTAAATTTTTAAATAAGGATATTTTAAATACAAAATATACATCAAGTGAAATATCTGATCTTTTTGGAATAGATGAAGGTATTGTAAATAGTTTATATACTTACTATTTAAGTGATAGTGAGATAAATGACAAATTATCTTTATTTGAGTTTGCAAAATTTACAAGTTCTTTAATAAATAGTGAATATGGTAATGACCTTGATAAAACTTCTAAAAACAGTATAAATATGCTTATGACTTTTAGTGATAAAGAATTGATAAATACAAAATATACATCAAGTGAAATATCTAATCTTTTTGGAATAGATGAATCTATTATAAAAAATATATTGGTAACATTATTTGAAACTGATGATATAGAAATTTCACCATATGAATTTATATCAATTAGTTTAAGTGATGAAAATATATCTAATTTATTTGGTGATAAATTAGTAGATTTACAAAAATTATATTTTATTATGAATAGTACTAATAATGATGTTGAGTATAATTATCAAGAAATAAGTACATATTTTAATATGGATGAAGAAGTAACAAAGAAAATATATAGTTTATATTTATCCAATAGTGTGAAAATGAGCCCATATGAATTTGTAAACTTTATACTATCTAATAAAGATAATGAATTGTTAAAAGGTAATTTAGACTCAAGCGTGTTATCAGAACTTTTATTCTTAAAAAATATTATGGATGGTGTTTTGAGCAATAAAGAATATACAAGTCAAGAGTTATCTAATTTATTAAGTGTAGACGAATCTAACTTATTGTTGATATATTCCTTGTACGATGCTCAAGATAAAGAATTAACTATATCTTATCAAAACTTCATAGATTTACTTGTAAATGATGTTTTAAATAATGATAAATATAAAAATAACTTTGATGATTATTCAAAAGCAAGATTAATGGTAATAAATAAAATTATAGAAGATTCTCTTAATAACAAAAAATATACAAGTGATGAAATATATAATTTATTGTGTCAATTATCAAGTAATTTAGATAAAGACTTAATAAATTTAGTATATATATATTATGGAAGTGAAAATGAATATAATAATGACTGGACATTTACTATTGAAGAATTTTCTAGATATTTAAATGAAGAAATACTTAATGATAATAGATTCGATAATTACATAGACAGTGATATGAAACAAAATATAATAGATTCTAAGGATAGCGTAAAGGAAGCTAAAGAACTTTTAGTAGGTGATAGCTATTCCCGTGTAATTATTAATACAAACTTACTTCCTGAATCGAGTGAAACATTTAAATTTATTAAAAATATAAAGAATGATTTAAATAAAGGCACAGGTGAATTTTATATTATAGGGGATTCGTCTATGGCAAATGAAATGAGTGAAACATTTAATGATGAACTTAATTTTATTACAATACTTACAATGATATTTATATTTATCGTTGTAGTAGTTACATTTAAATCTATTTTGATACCGATAATACTTGTATTACTTATAGAATGTGCAGTATTCTTAACTATGGGTATATTATCATTTATGGGAACAGTTTATTTTATATCTATATTAATAGTTCAAAGTATATTAATGGGTGCAACTATTGATTATGCAATACTTTATACATCTTACTATATTGAAGCAAGAGAAGGTAATGATATTAAAACATCCATTATAACTGCTTATAATAATTCAATTAATACTATACTTACAAGTTCACTTGTACTTATTATTGTTACATTTATAGTAGGTAAATTTTCAAGTGCAGTAGCTGCTAAAATATGTATGACACTTTCACAAGGTACACTTTGTTCTGCATTATTAATTTTAATATTACTTCCAGCGGTTATTGCTTCTTGTGATAAATTTATTATGAAAAATAGGAAACATAAAAAATAAGCAGTTAAAAATTTTAAATTGTTAATAAAAAGTATACATTAAAAAATTATTAAAACCTAGTTGAGTTTAATATCTAACTAGGTTTTTATTGATTAATGTATGATATTCTAAATTAATTTTATATAAATTATAAAAAAATCTTTGAAATTAATATTTAAGGTTTTATTTATTTTCTAAAAAATTAAGAGTAGTGTATTAACATTAAAAAATTAAACAATTTGAATAATTAAAAAGACATTTTGAAATGGAAATGCCTTTTCAAACTAATTAGTAAATATTTGTACCCAATATCTATTACCATCAACAGTAGCCATTCCAACACCCATCTTTTTAAAATAAGGACTAACCATATTATCATAATGTCCTTGAGAAGTCTTCCATCCATAAGATACGGAAGCGGCATCAGAATATCCATTAGCTATATTTTCACCAAAATTATACCATTCAATTCCTAGTTCATCTAAAACAGTAGAAGCATCAGATCCATTAGGTCTTGTGTGTGCAAATTTTTTTGACCATCCGATTTCAAGCGCACGGATACTTGCAGCAATATTAAGATTATTATCCATAGATATATCAAAAACATTGATTTCATTTCTATAACTATTAACATATGATACTACACTTGATGAAATACCATAATTGGAATTTGCAAGTGTAACAGCTTCACTTTTAAGTTCATTAGTTGTAGCATTAAAGTTATTATAATTATATGTGCTTGAAGTAGTTCTGTTAACTTCTTTTTTAGATCCATCATTATATACATCATAATAAATAGTAGTTGTAGTATCTAGTGTTACTCCATATTTATAAACACTACTTGAAGTTGTTGTTTCCGATATAGTATTAACTTTGACAGCAGAATTATTAGTATTAGAATTATTGGTATTATTTTTAGATTTATCTTCATTTTTGTTAGATTCTTTATTAGAATTATTATCTTTTATTGTAAGTTTAACTTTTTTACTAACGGTTTTATTATTAACTTTAGCAACAATTACAATATCATATGTTCCTTCATTTTTATATTTAGCCATTTCTTCCTTAGAAAATGAATAACTACATTTACCTTTAGGACTGTTACATTTTGTAACAAAATCTAAAGCTGTGTAAGAATCACCAAAATTAATTTCCAAAGGTTTAACCTCTAGTACAATTTCGTTACTATCTTCTACTATTAATTTAGAATTATATTTTTTATTATCAATTTTTATTACTACTTTATATTCTAAAGCTTCAGTGAATTTTTTTAGATCAATTTTTTCATTATTTAAATAATAACTTATAGTACCTTTTTTATTACATCCTTTAATAAATTTGTCTGCATTTGGTACAAAATCATTTATACTTACTCTAAGTTCATCTATTACTTTACATTGATTTTTATCTGATTTATAGGTTTCTTCTCTTCCTTTGTTTAAAAATAATACGAATGTTAAAATTAATTCAAAAATTATAAATAGTAAGATAGGCAATATAATTTTTAATTTTCTTTTCATAGTTACACTTCCCACTATATTATAGCATATTTCTTATTTTTTAAAACACACTATTAATAAATTATAATACTTGATAAAAGTCAAAAAATAGTATATATTTAAATTGAGGATAGTGTTAGTTTATGAAAAATAGATATATAATTTATTTAACAATTTTGTTAGCAGTAGTCATTAGTTATACAATATATAAATTAATAAAAAAAGAAATTTTTAAAGATAAAGTAACATTTTTAAAGAATTTAATAGTAATATCAAATTTAATAACTTTTATTTATATATTTTTAAGTTATATGGGGGAATATCGTTACCACATGACTTATGGAAAAGCAATAATATTAATGACATCTTTAGCTATTTTAATATTTATATATGGATTAATAAAAAATAAACAAGAAATATACAATAAAAATACTAAATATTATATAGTTTTATATTTAATATTACTTATAAATATTACAATGTTTATGAGAAGAGGGGTAATAAATTTTGATTTTAGAAATTTTGAAAATTTTACAGTTTTTAACAATATAGTTCCATTTGATAGTATAAAGAAATTTGTAATACATTCAACAATTAGAACAAAAATTTATCATATAGGTGGGAATTTAATAATGTTAATGCCTTTTTCCTTTTTATTAATTTTAAATAACGATAAATATAAGAATATACTAAATCAAATAAAAGCGATATTGCCATTTACATTTATAATAGAACTATTACAAGTATTTTCAGCTACTGGATCATTTGATATAGATGATATAATTTTAAATGTTGTAGGATCTATAATATTTACATTTATAATTACAAGATTTGATATTGTAGGAAAGATAAAAAAAATATTTTATAAAGATTTTAAATTAAGAAAGAGTACCAAGCATATTTTATTTGCCTTATCAAGTATAATTCCGATATATTTTTTAATTGATAGCATTATCATAACTATAAATAACCTATTCATATAAATGTCATATATTATATGGGAGGTTATAATTTTGAATTACGATTATAAATTTGGAAATACTTTTTATAATTACTATGACTCTCTTGGTATAGAAAGTAAGGAATATGAAATAATGGCACCAGAACAATCACAACCAGAACAACCTGGATTAGAATATATAATGAATCCAAGGCCAATATTTGATAATCCAAACTATGTTGGTTCAGGTAAGTTGAAAGACAAGGTAGCTATAATAACAGGTGGAGATAGTGGACTAGGGAGAACATGCGCTGTGTTTTTTGCCAAGGAAGGAGCAAAAGTAGTAATACCTTATTATAATGAACATGTAGATGCAATGGAGACTAAAAAATATATAGAAGATTTAGGTGGAGAGTGTTTACTTTTATCAGGAGATATAACTAATAAAAATTTTTCTAAGGAAATAGTAAAAGCAACATTAGATAGATTTGGTAAAATAAATATTTTAGTTAATAATGCAGGCGTACAATATCAACAAGACTCTTTAGAGAGTATTTGCGATGAACAATTTGATTGGACTATGAAAGTAAATGTATATGGGATGTTTTACCTAACTAAAGAAGTTTTACCACATTTACATAGTGGCGATTCTATAATAAATTTATCTTCAGTAACAACATTTTATGGAGATCCACAACTAATAGATTATGTTACAACAAAAGGAGCAATTGTAGGATTTACAAGGGCATTGGCTAGGAATTTAGCTTTAAAAAATATAAGAGTAAATGCAATTGCACCTGGATTTTTTTGGACACCTCTTCAACCTGCTTGTTGGGTAAGCGAAAAGATACCTTCACTTGGAGCAGATGCAGCTATGGCAAGAGGAGCTATGCCATATGAACTTGGTAGTACTTTCGTATTTTTAGCAAGTGATGATTCAAGTTATTTAACTGGCCAGGTAATACATAATAATGGAGGGCAAATAATGGGATAGTTTATCTATCTTTTTTATTATAATATTTTTTATAAAAATGAAAATAATAATAATATGAATAAAAAATTAAAAAAATTTATTTTGTATTTACCTTTATTGTTATCTATTTTATTAATCATATATAGTTTAAACTATATATTTTTGTGGATATCAGATAGGAACAAAACAAATAAATTAAAAACTAATTTAAAAGAAATATCAAATGTAAGAGACATTAATTTTGATAATTATTCTTTAATAAATCCTCCTCAAGATAAAAATGATTCTTATTATAAATATATAGATGAAAAATTTTTAAAAGTGGATTTCTATGAATTATTAAAACAAAATGAGGATACAGTAGGGTGGATATTTGTGAATGGTACAGAGGTTAATTATCCCATAGTTAAATCTAACAATAATAATTTTTATCTCAATCATTCATTTGATAAAACCGAAAATAAATCAGGGTGGATTTTTTTAGACTATAGAAATGATTTAGATAATTTATCCTTTAATACGATTTTATATGGACATGGTAGGGCAGATTATACAATGTTTGGAAGTTTAAGAGAGGTTTTAAAGGAAGATTGGTTTAATGAAAAAAGAAATCGAACAATAAAACTTACTACACCTAAAGAGTATACTATATGGCAAATAATAAGTGTTTATGTGATACAACAGGAAAGTTATTATATAAGTACCTATTTTAAAAATGATAAAAATTATCAAGAATTTTTAGATACTATTTTAAGTAGAAGTAAATTTGATTTTAATGCAACTGTAAATACAAATGACAAAATACTTACTCTTTCCACTTGTAAAGATACTTTAGGAAATAGGATAGTAGTTCATTCTAAATTAATAAAAAAAGGAATTGTTTAATTGTGAAAAACATCTCATACTGAGATGCTATTCTATCACATTTTTAAAACCTTTTATGATATTTATTATTTGGATTAGATTTAATTTGTTTTTAATTTTTTAATCTTTCTGTAGTATAGAATAAATGTAAAAATTCCAATGATATTTAAAATGATATAATTATATATTGAATCTGAAGTGTTAGGATTTGGAATTAATTGTTCTATTTCCTCAAGTTCTAATTCTTCTCCTGACTTAATAGTAACAACCATACCATTTACTTCAAGTTTAGCATCATCGGAATCACTAGGAACCCAAAGTGAAGGCTTATCATTACTATCAGTAGTGTTTATGATTTCTGCATCATCTACTAAAGAAAGTTTAACTTTTTCAGTTACATTTTGACCTTGTGAAAGTTCTATTCCACCGAATCCGTTACCAGATACATCTATATTTCCTCTTAAGGTTACAGTTGAACCATTAACAAGTAACGCTGCATTAGCTCCAGTTAATTTAATATCTTTTATAGTAGCTTCTGTCCTATATATTTGTAGTACATATTTACCATCCCATACAGTATTATCACTTCCGCCTTTAAAAGTACCAGTGTATTTTATAGTATGACCTTTACCATCCAAATAAATTGGCCTTGTTATGGTTATTTTATCAGTTGTATCAATGTCCTTGTCTAAAACTATTGTGTCAATAGTAGTATCTTTTAAAGCATTTAAAAATTCAGTTTCATCACTTATATTTTGTGTTTTGGCACTTACAAATGTTGGACCTAAAGTTAAAAATAAAAATAAAGCAATAAAAAGTGGGATGTTTTTTCTTGATATTTTAAGCATAAAATTCCTCCTTTCTATAATTATTTTGAATATTTGATAATTATTTATACTTGGAAAAATATATAAATTATTGGTATTTGTAAATAATAATAATAAGTGATTCTTTAAACAAATATGTGTTTTAAAATAATTATGGAATTAAATTTTATGTAGGAAATTCATGTTAAAAATTTTTTTAAATATTTTAGTTATGTTTTAAGTAATTTACATTATAAATTAAATTTTTTAAAATTTTAAACGTTTTAAATGGCTTTTTAAATTTTAAAGTTAATAACATTTTATATAAGAATGAACTCTAATAATATTATAAAATAATTTAATGTGGTTACAATTTCCATGTAAGTATCTACGTGAATATAGATTTTTGATATGACAATTATTTTAAAATAATAATTATTTAAAAAGTATTTTAATGAGTAGTATTAATGTTAGTAATATAAGTAATATAATGTATAAAATAGGACTTTTTACAATATTTTATTTGCACTGTAAAGTGTCTAAAAATATGATAACATCTCCTCGAGTTAGGATTGACAGGGGGGGGGGTATCCGTGTTATAATATTTATGCAAGAAAGGAGAATATTGATGAAAAAATTATGCGGATTGTTTGTTTGTATGCTAGCTGCTTTTGTTACAGTAGCAAATGTTCAAGCTAGTGATTTAAGTGGTAAAGTTAAGATTACAGGAAGTGATTATGTAAAGATAAAAGGTTATGAGTATGATGATGCAGATGATGTAACTAAAGTTACTCTTGAAGTAACTGCTGATGAAGATTTCATTAATGAGGTTTTAAATCATAAGCCAGGAACAGGAGCTCATTATGCTACTTATAACTTTGGATTTACTCCAGAATTAGATGGAAGTTCATTCAAAAAATTTAATGCGAATTCTAATAATAGTATTGCAGAAGCTAAAAGTTCTGTAGATTCTAGAATAGAAAGTGAATCACCATCTAATAGTGCAACAGTGTGGCCAGGAATTGTTTATGTAACATATACAAAACCAAATGAAAGAGCTAATTATGTTACTGCACAATTCAATGGTTCAAAGACTATAAAAGAAGCTTTAATGGAGGCACTTGAGGTAGATTCTGAAGATGATTTAGTTTATGGAAAAAATTATTATTTCATTACTGTTCAAAATTATATCGTATGGGGTTGGAGTTTCGATAGTAAAAAAGAATATATTAATTTAATATATGATGTAAATTATCCAATATTTGCAGATTTTACTACAAGTGGAATATTCTATCCAACATTGAAAAGTGCTTTATCTTCAGGCTATGCTAAAATTGTTGTGAATGAAGATACAACAGTTGATGAAGATATGACTGTTAGTGCTAGGACTACTTTGGTTATTAATAAATCTTTAGAAGTAGCTAGTGGTTCAACATTAACTATTAAAGGGACTTTAAAAGTATCAAATGATGCCACTATAAAACTAAGTGATGATGCCGAAATAATTTTTGAAGACGAAGGAAAAATTGTAAATGAAGATAATGATGAACTTTACATTATTACTACAGAATCAAACAATGGTCAGGTAAGTACAGGTTCAAATTTAGTTAAAGCTGGTGAAGAGGTTACCGTAACTACTGAAGCTAATGATGGTTATAAATTGAAATCATTAAAAGTTATTAACCTATCTACTAATGAAGAAGTAGAAGTAAAAGATAATAAATTCAGTATGCCAGAATCAAATGTAAAAGTTATTGCTGAATTTGAAAAATTAGAGGATATTAGTGTTCCAAACACATTAGATAATATTTCTTCAAGTTTAGTTTTAGGATTAGTATCAGTAATTGGTATTGTTGGATTAATATGTATATTCAAAAGAAAATTACAAAACTAAATATTTAATATTAAATAATGTTGGTAAAATAAAAAACTAAAAACAAATATATTGAAAGAGAACAATTTAGTTCTCTTTTATTATACTCTAATATTAAATAAGTTCTGTTATCGATATTTTAAAAACTAATTTATATGAAAAAAAAGATGTCTAAAACATCTTTCCTTTAATTATCAATAGATATAGTTTTTACATCCATGCAACCAAAACTAGGACAAGTAGAGTCTTGTTTATAATAAATATCAAATGAATTTGATTGTTTATTCATTACAGCATATATACTCTCTGCTGCCTTATCACCAATATCTTCTAATTTTATATTAAATATATTGCAAATATTATCAACAGAAAGCTCTTTATCATTTGTAATATCATAATAATATACATTATAACTAGTTGACCCACTAGATCTGTAAGTCGTAATATCTTTTTTAATTAATATAAATAAAATATTATCTTTTATGGTATATTCATATGAAATATTTATATCAGATGGTGGAATTTGAACTGTATTACTCTCTAAACTTGATATCTCATTGCTATAGTCATTATAAATTTTATCATTTATTGATTTAGTAGCCTCAGAATTTAATAAAATTTTAGGTAAGTTAATTTTAATTGTGACGCTATCTGGATCTGTTGATTCTTTAGGTAATTCTTCGGTAGGCCAGTTAAATTCTTTAATGTTCGAATAAGCTTGTCCTATATATTCAGTAATTCCATCTTGGTTATCCTGTTGATTATTACCTTCATTGGCACTATTATCTATTTGTTCTTTATTTTTATTGTTATTTATTTTATCTATAACAAAAAATCCGCATAAACATAATATTATAATTATTAATATTAATATAATTATATTTTTTTTCATACATATCTCCTTTCCTATTATAATTATAGCATTTTTGAGTATTTTTTCAAGTTTTTACTTATACAAACAATTATAATTGAACTAATTGACAATTAATTGTTTTTGCAATATAATGAAACCATCAAATAATATAGTGTTATTTAATAATAATGTTTATATACATAAAAAATTATAATATTCTAAATTAGAAGGTGAAGTATGGATCAGGAACTTATTGGGAAATTTATTAAAGAAATAAGAAAGAAAAATAATTTAACCCAACAGGAATTTGCAACTAAATATAAGGTTACATATCAAGCGGTAAGCAAATGGGAAAATGGACTATGACCTTACAAATGACACAAAATAAAAATATACAAGATTTGCTTTATTTTAAAGGGAAAATTGAAGAAAC
>CANPYQ010000003.1 GCA_947588865.1 uncultured Bacilli bacterium | reverse complement strand
GACAGGGGGGGGGGTGTACGTGTTATAATACTATTACAAGAAAGGAGAATATGGATGAAAAAATTATTCAAAGGAACTATAATTGGATGTTTAATGATGCTTTTAGCAGTACCTGTAATGTTTGTAAAAGCTGAGGTAACACCAGATGAGAATGGCGTAGCTACTGTAACTACTTATGCTGACCTTAAAGAAGCTGTAGGTAACTCTCAAGTTACAACAATTAAATTAGGAGCAGATATAGAAGATATTAGCGAAACAATTTATGTAGACAGAGTTCTTACAATTGATGGTCAATCAACTTATACTTTAAAAGGATTAGGAGATAGTATGACTCTTGCTGGCGGTGTTGACGGTTCAATCATCACTGTAACTAAAGAGGGAAATTTGACAATATCAAATGTAACTATTACTGATGCTAAAAAATATGGTTTACAAGCTTATGATGGAGGAAAAATTACTGTTAGTAATGTAACTATTGAAAATTGTAAATATGGTGCTGTTTTGGTTAATGGTGGAAACTTAACAGTTCAAAGTTTAACAATGAGTGACAATGGAGAACAAGAAGGTGGAAATGGTATTGAAATTGGTAAGGGTGAAAACGTTACTGAAATACCATCAGTAACACTTGATGGAACTATTGAAGTAACAGGAGAAAACCAAGATAGTTATATTTATGTTGCAGAAGATGATGAATTAGATAAATTTGAAGTAAAGAATTCTGAATCTACTGAAGATGAATTTAAAATTAAAGATGGTAAAATAGTTATTACAAATTCTGAAGGAGAGATTAAATTTGAATCTAATGAAATAGGTGAAGAAATAACAGCTGAAGGTGAAGAGTATACAGAACCAGTTGTTAAAGAGGAACAAGTTACTCCAGAAGAACCAGAAATAGAAGCTCCAAATACAGTAGATAATGTTTCATTATATTTAGTATTAGGATTTATTTCTATTATTGGATTAGTTGCCATTACATATTCATTTAAAAGAAAATTTGAAAACTAAGATAGAGTAATCTATCTTTTTTTTGTTTCATAATTTACATACTATTTTATAAGTGATATAATATATACAGTGAGTAGATGTGTATTAAAGAATAATTAATTTTTATATTATTGAGGTGATTTTTATGAAAATAATTTTAAAAAGACTTGTATCTTATTTAATTGATATAATAATAGTATCGATTTTTGCAACTTTAATAACTTCAAATTCATATATAAATAAAGATTATGAAAAGTATAATAATGTATATGAAGAATATATAAATACTGTTGATGAATATGAAAAATCTAAAGAGGAATTAGAAACTAAAAAAGATAGTATAGAGAATTATGATGAAAAATTAGAAACTTTAAATAAAGAGTATAACAAAAAACAAATTGATTATAGCTATGAATTATCAAAATTATCTATAATTCCATCTGTCTTTAATATAATTTGCATACTTATGTATTTTGTAGTTATACAATATTATTTTGATGGACAAACACTTGGTAAAAAAATAATGAAATTAAAAGTAGCCGCTAACAATAAACCATTAAATATTTTAAATTATCTTTTGAGAAGTCTTATATTAAATGAAGTTTTAATTAATATGTTAAGTATCTTTTTTATAATCATTTTATCTAAAAACAATTTTCTATTATATAGTAAAATATCATATGTTATAACATATGTAATTGAGCTTATTATAGTATTTATGATTATATTTACTAAAGATAATAGAGGTTTACATGATATGATTGCTAATACAAAAGTTGTTGAGACAAATAAAAAGGAGGATTTTTCAAATGAAATGTAAAAATTGTGGTAAACAAATAGATGATAATGAAATTTTTTGTAGTGAATGTAAAAATAAAATGAGGTATTCTTCATCAGGAGAAGAAGTAAATGAACTTGAAAAATTAATACAAGATCAAGAAGAAATAAATAAATTGGAAGATACTATAGAACTTGTTAACTTGGAATCGTTAGAAAATGAAGATATTGATAAAGACTTAGATGAAACAACATCTATTACAAGGGAAGAATATAAAAAAGAAATGGAATTAAAAAGTAAGGAAAAGATCAATGATAATGATAATTTAGATAATTCTAAAAAAAATAAAAAAAAGAAAAATAAGATAATTATAATTATATCAATATTGTCAATATTATTGATTACTACAGTAATTACTTTAATGTTGGTATTAAGTAAAGGCCAATCTAGTAAAAAAGAGGTAATAGACTATAAAGAGATTTTAAAAGAATATGGTAAATTATTAGAAAAAAATGCTTCAGAATATATTAGTTTAAATGAAACAGTACCAACTTGGTCAAAATTAACAACTTTAACTAATTATGAAAAATATAAAATAGTTTGTGATAATCACAATATATATAATGATGGAAATATATACTTATCTTCTTGTAAGGTAAACGGGAAAAAAATAGAATATTCTTATGGTAAAGAATATATCGAGGTACCAAAAGGTCTTGTTGGGCTTAGTGAAAAAACTGCTTGTGATAAAATAAAAAAGGCAAAACTTGTTTGTAATGTTATATATGAATATAACAATTTATATAAAGAGGATGTTGTAATGGAAGTTGAACCTGATGAAAATACAAAATTAAAGGAAAATAGTCAAGTGACAATAAAAGTATCTTCATATGAAGATACTATAGAAATTGAGGATTATACAGGAAAAAATATAGAAACTGTTAAAGCTCAATTAGAATTAAAGGGAATAAAAGTTATAACAGTTGAAAAAAAAGTGACTAAATCAGATAACATAAAAGAAAATACTATAATTGCTCAAAGTATAAAAAAAGGGACAAGGCTTGAAAAGAATGATGTAATAGAACTCACATATGCAATTATTATTACAGTATATCCAGATTTTACTGATGGAAGTTATACAAGAGATTTAATAGAACAATTTTGTGAAGATAATGGTATTAAATGTATATTTAAGGAAATTTTTGATGATAAAGCACATCCTGGAGATATATTATTTCAATCAAGAAACATAGGTGATGAAGTAATTAAAGGAACAACTCTTACTATAACAATTGCTTCAAATGAACAAATTGATAGTGAGACTTAATTATAGGTAGAATTCATCTATTTCTGCTTTTTTACTTTCACTATTATCGTGTATATAAAAAATAGCTTTATATGTATCAATTAAATTTTTGTTATTAGTATAATTTAATATATCAGATAAGGACAGTATTCCAACAATATTGTCTTTATCTTTTACTAATAATCTTTTTACTTTGTATTTACTAAATTTTTTTAATGCTTCATCAACATTTGAATTTACATCTATTGATATTACATTATTAGTTATATAAGATTTTATAGAATCATTTATATTTTTTAATGTTGGAATTGCTAGACATATATCTCTATCAGTGATTACACCAACATATTTATTATTTTCTTTTATAGGTATAAAACCTATATTATTTTTTTTCATTTGATTGGCTACATCTTTAATTGAATCATTAATATTACTAAATATAATTTTTTTATTCATTATTTCATTTATCATTTTATCACCAGTAATATTATAGCCTAAAAGTATTTTTTAATACATATTATTTAGTATGAAAAAGGGTATTATGAATTTAAAAAAAAGAAAAAAGAAAAAGATAATTAATAAGTTAGTAATTATAATTATTTTGCTTATAATATCTATTTCACATGTACTTAAAATATTTAATGATAAGATGCTTCCACAAATTATAAATTATTCAGAAGTAGAAACAAAAAAGATAGTATCAACGATAATTAATAGTACTATAATAGAACAAATAGCTAAAAATACAACTATGGATGATTTATTTATAACACTAAAAGATTCAAGTGGAAATATTAAAAGTATAGATATCAATTCAAGTGAAGCTAACAAACTTTTAGTAGATGCAACTACATTAGTAGAACAGAATTTAAAATATTTAGAAAATGGTGAAATAGAAAAATTAAATTTATCAAGCAATATATTATCTTCTCATGATCCTTTAAAATTAAAAAAAGGTATTATATATGAAGTGCCAAGTGGTGTTATTTTGAATAATGTATTATTAAATAATTTATTCCCTAAAATACCCGTTAAAATGGATTTGATAGGTGATATTTTTTGTAAATTAAATACACAAATAGAATCATATGGTATAAATAATGCACTGCTTAAAGTTAACATTAATATAGAGGCAGAAGTTAAAATATTGTTACCATTTGTTTCTCAAAATACTAAAATAAGTACAGATATACCTATTGTGATGAAAATAATAGAAGGGAATGTTCCAAATTATTATTATGATGGATATTTAAATATACCATATGTAACTAACAATGTAAAACAGTAAAATTATATTATATAAATTTCTAGTAAAAAGCCCAAAAATGTGCAATAATATAATTGGTGATACTCATGCATAGGATATTAAAGAAGAATGTAGTAAAATTATCAATATTATTTATAATAATTATTTTAATATTATTTGTATTTTTCATGTTCAGTAAAAATAAGAAGGATAACAAAACATATATTAGTTATATATCAAGTGATAAAAAAGAAGTTACTCTTTATGATTTAGATTATAAAAAATCTATAAATATAGTAAGGGGAAGTAAAGTTTATACATATAAATTAAAAGATAAAGTAAATGATAAGATATATGTAAAAATAAAGTATAATGACAAATTTTACTATATTAATGAAGATAATATAACAACTAATAAAGATAAAATAATAAAAGAGAAACAAATGTATGTAAGAACAAGTACTACAATTTATAAAAAGTTAGAATCTCCAGAAATATTATCACTCGTAAAAAAAGGTGAAAAAATACAAATACTTGGATATGATAAAATAAATAGTGATGGTAGTGTAAATCAGTATAAAATAAAATATGATGATATACAAGGATATGTATATGGTAAATATTTAGTAAATAAAGAGGAAGAAGCCAAAAAAATATATAATGAAAATAATATACAGGAGTATATGTCAAAAATGGGTGATAACCTAAAAGCTGGTAGCGCAGTTAATTTAGATTATTATCCATATGAAAAACCAAAATTTGAGAATAATGTTATGCCTGATGAGGTTAGGGCTATATATATAAATAGCGGAGCTGTAAAAAATATTGATGAATATATTGATTTTGCTCTTAATAATAACATAAATGCTTTTGTAATAGATATAAAAGATAATACATCCCCAGCATATAATTCACCTGTCATGGAGAAATATTCTAAAACTAACTATGAGCATGCTTTAAATGATTATGAGGATTATAAAAAATATATAAAAAAAGCTAAAGACGCTAATATTTATTTGATAGGTAGAATAACAACATTTAAAGATTCTTATTTTGTAGAGGATCATAAAGAGGTGGCAATACAAAATAGCAGTGGAGAAGCATTTAGTCATAATGGTTCATATTGGCCAAGTGCATATAATAGATATGTTTGGGAGTTTAATGTAAGTTTAGCTATGGAAGCTGTAAAAGATATTGGTTTTAATGAAATTCAATTTGATTATGTTAGATTTCCAGATAGAACTACTAATCTAGAAGAGAATGGTACTATAAATTTAAATAATACTTATAATGAGGATAAGGCACAAGCAATTCAAACTTTTGTTATGTATGCTTGTGATAAGATACATGAACTAGGTGCATATGTATCAATAGATGTTTTTGGAGAAAGTGCATCTAATTATGTAACAGCATATGGACAATTTTGGCCTGCAATATCAAATATTGCTGATGTGATAAGTGGTATGCCTTATCCAGATCATTTTAATGCTCATGAATACGGAATAAATGAAGTTGTGTGGACTGTTCCTTATAAACTTTTAAATGAGTGGAGTAAGTATGTTGTTTCAAAACAACAAATAATAAAAACACCTGCAATTGTCAGAACTTGGATACAAACATATGACACCAAGAAAATACCAAGTGTTGTTTATGATTCAGATAAAATTTCACAACAAATACAAGCTTTATATGATAATGGATTAAATGGTGGATTTATGACTTGGAATTCTTCTTCAAATTTGGTAAAATATAAAGAGGTGGGTTATTCATTTAAGAAGGTGTATGGATGATAGAATTAGGAAATAATAATTATAAATTAATTGAAGAATATAAAGATGGCTATGATGTTGATGCTTTAAAGGAAAAATATACTGATTATTTTGAACCTTATGATTATATAATAGGTGACTGGTCGTATGGGAAATTAAGACTTAAAGGTTTTTGTACTAAATTAAATAAAATATGCAATAAAATAAATGACATTAAATTTAAAGATGATTATATAAAAAATTTATGCAGTTATGATTGTAGTTATTTTGTGCTTGAAAAAATAAACGATTTAAATAAATGAATAAAGTAATAGAAATATTACTTTTTAATTATTAAAAAAAAGTATTGAAAAAATTGATATATTTTATTATAATTATCATGATAGAAGGTGTATACACATATGAAAAAAGGATTTACATTAGTAGAATTATTAGCCGTAATAGTTATTTTATCGTTATTAATGTTAATAGTATTCCCAAGAATAATTAATTCTATTAAAAATTCATTACCTAAATCGGATAAATTAAACGAAGAATTAGTATATAGTGCAGCCAATATATATATACAAAATAATGAAAATTATTATAAAAAGAAAAATAACGCAGTATATTGTATTTCGCTTGATGATTTAGTAAAGGAAGACCTTTTAAAATCACCAATGACTTTATCAGATAGTGAAGAAGATATAACTCGAACTAAAAGTGTACAATTAACATATAAGAAAGGTTTTATCTATAATTTAATAAATAAAGATGCTTGTAAAGAAATAATACCATATGAAGATGCTGTATTAAAAGGATCAGATCCAGAATTAGTAGATGGATTAACACCTGTAATATACAATGAAGATCACTGGGAGATAGCAGATACAACAACAAAATGGTATGATTACTCTAGCCAACAATGGGCAAATGCAGTAATATTAAATGATAATGTATCTAAAGAACCAGGAACAGTAATATATCCAGATGGAAAAAATATAAATATAAAAGCAATGTTTGTATGGGTACCAAGGTATTCGTATACTATAGGAAATACATACGGAGTTCAACTTGAAGGTGGAGATGCACCAAGTCAAGTGGCGCCAGGAGCGATTGATATAAAATTTATAGATAAAAATACAAAAGAAGATGGAATTGCGGCATACAAAGGAGATAGTCCAACTGAATGGCATACACATCCAGCATTTACATTTGGAAGTGAAGAACTTTCAGGGATATGGGTAGGCAAATTTGAGACAACAGGTAATGCATCTAACCCAACAATATTGCCAAATGTAACATCATTACGAGGACAAATTGCATCTGAACAATTTACAACAGCTCAAAAGTTTAAACAATATTTGAATAACAATGGAGATTCACATATGATGAAGAATAGTGAATGGGGAGCAGTAGCATATCTATCACAAAGTAAGTATGGAAAATATGGCAACATTGATTACAATGGAACAAATAAAGAGGTATATAGAAATGACTCATCAAGTTATTATACGGGAAAAAGTAGTGGTAAAGCCTCATTGAGTTCAACTACAGCCAATGGAACATATTCTTATGATGTTAATTTAAATGGAACAGGAGCAAGCACTACAGGAAATATATACGGAATATATGATATGAATGGTGGGGCAATAGATATATTAATG
The DNA here is from genome assembly GCA_947588865.1 of uncultured Bacilli bacterium. Classification (GTDB taxonomy): domain Bacteria; phylum Bacillota_I; class Bacilli_A; order RF39; family UBA660; genus UMGS1613. The sequence goes on along the minus strand of CANPYQ010000003.1, from coordinate 14,848 downwards.
GCTTGGGTAAAGCCATCAAAGGCTACAAAATTTGGTACAGTTTTTGGATATGACTATAATTCAGGTGGAAATGCAATAATTGATTATGCGGGATTTAGTGAGGATCCAGATGAAAAATATTATGACATCTATTATCCAAATATGTTTTCATATGATGGTAGTGAATCATTTGATTTTGCTGTGTTAGAATATTTTTATGGGCATGGTGGAAAAGAAGTAGCTTGTTGGTATATTAATTCTAATAGTTGTCATACTGGTTATTCTGGTAATTATCCTTGGATAGGACATAGTAGTATATTTTATACTGATTATGATTCAAATGATGGATCATTTGCAGGTGCTGGTTCTAGTCGTGCTGCATTTCGTGTTGTTATTTCATAAAATAGTGGTATATAAATAGATTAATATTTAAAAATATTGTTGATAATATAATAATATTAGAAATTTATTGACATAATTTTATTATTGCTTTATAATACAATTAATTAATATTTGACTTGATGACAGGCTTGGGAATCTAGAGTTATTATAATTGAGATATTCTTCTAGAATAAATAGGGTTGAACCATGAGTTATTCGTCCTTATAGTCTAGAAGTTTTTTTAATTAAAGGAGAGGATGTTATGGAGAATATTACAATGGAGAAAATGGTTAATTTATGTAAACAATATGGATTTATATTTCAAGGTAGTGAAATATATGATGGACTTGCGAACACTTGGGATTATGGTCCACTCGGTAGTAGGCTTAAAAATAATATTAAAGACGCTTGGAGAAAAAGATTTATACAAGAGCGTCCTAATGCATATGAACTTGATGCAGATATATTGATGCATCCGCGTGTTTGGGAGGCTTCTGGGCATGTTGAGTCATTTGCGGATCCCTTAATTGATTGTAAGGAATGTAAGACTCGTCATCGAGCTGATAATTTAATAAATGATTATTCAAACAGTTCAATTGGAGATGCTATGACAAATGAAGAAATGATTGAATATATAAATAAAAATAAAGTTCCATGTCCAAAATGCGGTAAAACCAATTTTACTGATATAAGACAGTTTAAACTTATGTTTGAAACACATAGAGGTGTTATTACCGATGCAAAAAGTATTGTTTATTTAAGACCAGAAAATGCACAAGGAGAATATGTTAATTTTTTGAATGTTCAAAGAAGTATGAGGGCTAAGATACCATTTTCAATAGGCCAAATTGGTAAGGCTTTTAGAAATGAAATCACTCCAGGCAATTTTACATTTAGAACAATAGAATTTGAACAGATGGAATATCAGACTTTTTGTAAAGAAGGTAGTGATAATGAAATATATGAATATTTCAAAGAATATGGTAAGAAATTTTATATGGATTTAGGTATTCCAGAAGAAAAACTTAGATTCCATGATCATGAAAAACTTGCTCACTATGCTAAAGCTGCATGTGATATTGAATATTTATTTCCATTTGGTTGGGGAGAAATTAATGGAACACATAATAGAACTAATTTTGATCTTACTCGTCATCAACAATATAGTGGTAAAAGTATGGAATACTTAGATCCAGAAACAAATGAAAAATATATACCATATATAATTGAATCTACTTATGGATTAGATAGAACAGTTCTTGCAATTTTATTTAATTCATACCACGAAGATATATTAGAAGATGGATCAACTCGTGAGGTTTTAAGTCTTAATCCATTTCTTGCCCCATATAAAGTAGCTGTACTACCATTAGTTAAAAAATTCCATAGTGAAAAAGCACTTGAAATATATAATGCTTTATCAAAAAAGTTTATGACTACATTTGATGAATCAGGAAATATTGGTAAACGTTATAGAAGAGAGGATGTTATAGGTACACCATTTTGTGTAACTGTAGATGATGAAACTATAAATAATAATACTGTTACTATAAGAGATAGGGATACTATGAAGCAAATAAAAATTTCAGTAGATGAAATAGTAGATTACATAGAGGAAAAGATACAATTTTAAAAGGAGCTGTTATAGCCCCTTTTTTACTGAATTTAATATATTATTTTTTTCATTTTCGTTTGAATTTTCCCACAAAAGTTCAAAAAATACACCTAAACCTGGGAGTGTAATTTCATCCTTATCATTTATAGAACTTTCTATTGAATTTTTAATATCTTCTAAAGTACTATCTTTAAAATTATTTATTATGCTTTTCCTAATATCTATATTCATAATATCTCCTTTCAATATTATAATGACATTATTAAAAAAATATATACAAAAAGAAACCAAAGTTTCTTTTCAGACCATATAATAATTTGAATCATTATATTTATTAGAAGAATTAGTATTTAGATTTTCTAATCTACTAATACGTTGTTCTAATAAATTTATTTGTTGTTCAATATTATTTATTTGTTGCTCAAATGTATTGCTACTAATATTACCATTTATTGTACTAGGAACATTACCTTGAAATGCTCCTGGATAACCAATTGGATACCCCATAGGTGGTACCATCATAGGTTGCTGATAGATAGGATAGCTAACATTACTTCCACAATTTCTTTTGTCTTTCATAATACCTCCTCGCAATTAATTATATTCATAATATTTAATATATTTACAAAATATGGTATAATATATTGGGTGATGTCATGAGACTTAGAAATATAAAAGGTGCGCAAGAAGTGGTAGAAAATTCTCCATATATAATAAAAAATTATAAAAATTATAAAAATAAATATAAAACTATATTTCAAAATAATTATCCAATTCATATAGAAATAGGTATGGGTAAGGGAGATTTTATAATTCAAATGGCAAAAAATAATCCTAATATCAATTTTATTGGAATAGAAAAATATGATAGTGTAATTGTAAGGGCATTGGAGAAAATAACAGAGGAAATACCTAATTTGAAATTAATAAAAATGGATGCAACAGAAATTGAAGAAGTGTTTTATAAAGAAATCGATGTTATTTATTTAAATTTTTCTGATCCATGGCCAAAAAATAGACATGAAAAAAGAAGATTAACAAGTAATAATTTTCTAAATAAATATGAATCTATATTTAAAAAAAATAAAACTATTATAATGAAAACTGATAATAGAAAATTATTTGAATTTTCTATTATGTCTTTTGTTAATTTTGGGTATAAGATTAGCAAAATTAATCTAGATTTATATAAAGATGATATAAAAGATAATGTACAAACGGAATATGAAAAAAAATTTAATGATTTAGGATTTCCAATATATAAGATAGAAGTAAATAAAAATAATATACAAAGTATTTACGAATAAATTTTATAAAATATAGAAAATATAGAAAAATATATAAATATCTGATATAATAATTAAGGAAGGGTGTATCATGAAAAAAAAATTATTATTTTTGTTTTTAACATTAATAATCACAGGATGCTCTATAGTTAGAATTGATACTAAAAGTATAGATAATATAATAAATGTTATCTTAACAAAAGATAATAAATTATTTAATCAAGTTGGACAAGGCTATAAATATTATCTACCCAGTGGTGTTACTTATGTAGATAGTGATGATTTAAACGATATTTTATATTGTAATGGAGCATATTACTATTTATATATAGATGCAATAAGTTATTATTATAATACTCAAAATAATTATAAAGTAAATCCTGATGTATATTATTCAAAGGTATTATCAAAGGAAGATGGTTTTAAATATCCAGGATATTTGGAAATAAAAGAGATTTCTGGATTATATCAAATAGATTTTTCGTATAATTATGCTAAAATAGAAACTGTAGTAAAAAAAGAAAACTTAAATGATACAATATTAAATGCTTCTTATATATTATCAACTATAAAATATAATTATAATATTATAAAATTAATGTTAGAAGAAGATTATTTTACAAATAAAACAGGTAAATATAATAATTATAATTCCAAAAATGATAGTGAAAAATTTAAATTAGAAATATAAAAATAAATAGAAGGGAATTGAAAAAATTATGGGATTTTTTGATAAAGTAAAAAACATGTTCACAGAAGAAGTAGAAGATGACGATGTAAAAGTAGAAAAAATAAAAAAAGAAGTAACTCATGTCGCTATTGAGTCACCTAATGCTCAAAGTGAAGAAAAAGATTATGATGCTGATTTAATAAAATTTGAAATCAATCAAAAGGATAATGATTATAACAATAGGCCTGTATTTTTTGATGATAATGATTTTAATGACTTAAATCTTACCGACAAAAAGGGAAAAGAAAAAGATGAGATAGTTAAGGAAAAGGAGCCATATGGTAGTAAAATTACTATAGATACTAAAGCTAAAGATGAGAAGAAAATTTTTAAACCAACCCCAATAATATCACCTATTTATGGTATATTAGATAAAAATTACCATAAAGAAGATATAGTTTCTAGAAACGAAACAAAGGTTGTACAAGATACAAAAGAACCATCAATAGATTCTATAAGAAATAAAGCTTATGGTACTTTAGAGGATGAATTAGAAAATACTTTATTTGGAAATAATTCAATATTATTTAAAAATGATGATTCTAAAGAAGAAGTTAAAGAAATTAGTGATGATGTTCTTTCTAATCTAACAGATGATATTAGTAAAGAATTAGATGAATTATTAATAAAAAAGGAAAAATATTCTGAAGAAGAATTTAAGAAAAAAATCAATAAAGATGAAAATATTGATGAAGAGGATTTGCTTGGGTTTATAGATTCAACTCTATATAAAGAAGGGGATGAAAATTAGTGAACGTAAATTTGGATGAACTTCTATTAATAACAATTTATACCTGTTTGATAATATTAATAATTATTTTTATAGTTTTAGGAATAAAATTAATAAAGACATTAAAAAAATTAGATATTGTTATAGATGATGTCAATGAAAAAATGGGTAAAGTTAATGGCGTTTTCGATATTATTGATAAAACAACTGATTATGCTTGTACTATAAGTGATAAAATAATAACTGTAATATCTAATTTTATTAATGGCTTAATAAAGAAAGTGAAAGGAAAAGATAATAATGAGTAAAAAAAAGAATAGTGGATTTGGTAAATTTTTGTTGGGTGCTGGAATTGGTGCTGGGCTTGGAATGCTTTTTACTAAAAATACAGGAAAGGAAAATAGAAATCAATTAAAGCAAAAAATAAATGAATTAATATTGAAAGTAAAAAATATTGATTCAGAAGAAGTAAAAAAAAATATACAAAATAAAATAGATGATATAATGTTTGCAATTTCTGATTTGGATAAAGAAAAAGTATTGAAAATTGCTAAGGAAAAAGCTTCAGATATTAAAATTAAATCAGAGGAATTAGTTGAGTACATAATTGAAAAGGGAACTCCAATGCTAGAAAAATCTGCGACAATTGTAAAAGAAAAAGCAATATTGGTAACTAAAGAGATATTAAAAAAATTAGAGCAAGAAGAAAAATAAATCTTCTTGTTTACTAATGAGGTGATAAAATGAAAAGTAGAAAAGCTAAAGCAATAAAAAATAAAAACATAATTATTATTGTTGTATTATTAATTATTGTCATATTATCTGTTTTAATATATAAGAATTTGTTTTCAAATTCAAACAATAATAGATTTTCACAGGATAGTAATTATAAAGTTTCTAACGATGAAATAAAGTCTGCCAAAGACAAATTAAATGAATTAGGTAATATTGATAGTATTGATATTTATACTAACTCAAAAATAATAAGAATATTTGTAAAACTTAGTGATGATGTAGAATTTGAAAGGCTCAAAAATATTAGTAATGAAACATTGAATAGTTTTACTGAAGATAATTTAAGTTATTATGATGTAGAAATATTTGTAGAAAGTTCAAATGATAATAGTGAAATATATCCTAAAATAGGATACAAACATAAATCTAATTCTGAATTTTCTTGGTAGTAGGTGAATTATGAAAAAAAGTAAGAAAAAATTATTAATTATAACAATAATTGTATCTGTTTTATTGATTTGTTTATTTACTTATTTTGTTGCATTTCATAGTAATAATGATAATACATTAACACTTGAAGAAAATAAATGGATTGAATCTAATAAATACAATGTAATAGATGTTGCATTAATGAATGATATACCAATTTTGAGTTATGATGGTTCAGGACTCATTTATGATTATTTAAATTATGTAACAGATAAATTATCACTAAAATTTAATATAATTACATATAAATTAGACAATACAGTAGAATATCCATATAGGTTAGAAATAAAGGATAATATTGAAGATAATGATATTGTTTTATTAGAAGATAATTTTGTTCTTGTAACAAACAATAATAATGAATATAAAAAAATAGAAGATATAGATAATCTAAAAATCGGTATACTAGCTTCTGATAGAGAAAAATTTAATAAATATTTTAATGGTAAAAATGTTGAATTTATAGAGTATCAGACATATGAAGAACTTAAAAATTCTATTATTGATTCTAAAACAGATTTACAACAAGATATTGATACTACAACAATTGATGGGATAATAATATTAAAAACAATATTTACAAAAGAAATTATAGAAAACGACTATAATATTTCGTTTCAATTCAATGATGTAAATAAATATTTTATTTTAAAAATTAATGAATCACCAGAGTTAAATAGTATTTTATATAAAAATTATAATATTTGGAAAGAAAAAAATTATAGTTCCAATTATAATAAAAATTTGCTAGAAAATTATTTTAAATTTAAAAATATTAGTGATAGTGAGCAAAAGAGATTAAAAAGCAAGAGTTATATTTATGGGTTTATAGATTACGGAATATATAATACTTTAGAAGATAATAAAATTTCTGGATTAAATGGTTTAATATTAAATGGGTTTAATGATTTTTCTGATATTTCAATAACATATACTAGATATAATAGTATTAATAATCTAATAAAGGATTTTAACGATAATAAAGTAGATTTTATTTTGAATTTATCAGATGAGGCTGAATATAATAACAAAGTTTATAATACTGTTGGTATATTTAATAAGGATTTAGTTATTATATCTGGAATAAATAATAGTTATGTTATTGATAATATTAATTCATTGGTTGGTAAAGAAGTATTGACAATAAAAAATTCATATTTAGAAAAATATTTAACAGATAATGGAATTAAAGTAAAATCATACAATAATATGACAGATTTAACAAAAGATTATGGCATAAATGATATTACAATATTAGATATGGAAAACTATAATTTTTATAAAACATCTATATTTAAAGATAGCAAAATCAATTATTTATTAGATACACCAGGTAAATATAATTATATAATTAATGATAATGAGGATAATGATATATTTAAAAATTTGTTTAATTTTTATTTATCATTTACATCTGTTAATAAATTAGTTACTACTAATTATAATTCAATAGCATATGAAAATTCTAATATAGAATATATACTGATAATAATTATATTAGTTTTGTGTTTTTACGTAGTTATTGATTTTTCTAATCATATGAGACTTATGTTGTCTACTATAAAAACGAATAAAAAAATAAAATTATCTAAAGAAGATAAAATAAAGTATATTGATCAGTTAACTTCTTTAAAAAATAGGGCATATCTAAATAGTAAGATAGAATCTTGGGATGAATCAGAAGTATATCCACAGTGCATTATAATAATAGATTTGAATAATATTTCTTATATCAATGATAATTATGGTAGAGAAGAAGGAGATAAGGTAATTACTGAGGCTGCAAATATTTTGATTCAACATCAATTACATAATAGTGAAATAATCAGAACTGATGGTAATGAATTTTTAATTTATTTAGTAGGATATAATGAAAAACAAGTTATATCATATTTGAGAAAATTGAATAAGGAATTAAAAACATTGTCCCATGGGTTTGGTGCTGCTAGTGGATATAGCATTATTACTGATGCAATAAAGACTGTTGATGATGCTGTTAATGAAGCTACTATTGATATGAAAAATAATAAAGAAGATATAAATTATTAACTATAAAAGTGCTAAAAGGCACTTTTCGCTTGAACGAAACATTTGTTTGTGTTATAATTTTGGTGGTGACATATGTGGAAATAAATAAAATAGTTAAGTTAAAAGATAATAAATACAAAATACAAATGGGGGATATAACCGTTGTTACATATGATAATGTAATTATTGATAATAATTTATTATATAAGAAATATTTAGATGATGTATTATATAATAAAATTTTGAGGGAAACAAGTTATTATGATACATATAATAAGACAATCAAATATATATTAAAGAAAAAAAGAAGTGAAAAAGAAATTTTAGAATATTTATCAAAGTATGATTTATCTGATAATGATAAAAATAGAATAATAACTAAGTTAAAAAATATTAACCTTATAAATGATTTAGAATTTTGTAAATCATTTATAAACGATAAAATATATTTAAGTAAAAATGGTATTAATAAAATAAAATCCGATTTATTAAATCATAATATTCCTATAGAAATTATAGACAAAGAATTAAATAATATAGACGTTGATTTACTTGATAATAGGTTAGAAAAAATGATTTTAAAAAAAATAAATAGTAATAATAAGTATTCTAAAAATTTTCTGAAACAAAAAATTTTGAATGATATGATTAATTTAGGTTATTCAAAAGACAAGATAAATGAAATACTTGATAAACATATATTAGTTGATAATAATATAATTATAAAGGAATTTGATAAATTGTATAGTAAATTAAAGATAAAGTATGTAGGATTTGAATTAAAAAATAAAATAATTCAAAAATTATTATCTAAAGGCTTTAGTTTGAATGATATAAATACTATATTGAAAAATAAAACAGAAGAATATTTTAAATAAAAATCAAGGGCTAGACTTTTACCCTTGATTTTTATTTAATTAGACTAGATTTATATAATTTTATTTTTCTGATTCTGTACTATCATCTTTTGTTTCTTCATCAGTATTTGTAGTTGTTGTATTTTTTATAGTTGATTTATATATTTTACTGATATTATCATCTTTTATAGATAATTTATATTGCTTTCTTAATTCATCCCATTTAGTAATTTGTAATGTTGAATCTGCAGTTAATAAACTTTCTGCATAAGCTAATTTAACATCATTCTTAATATCATTATATTTTTCAACTGGTTTTGAACTGATTTTTAAAATTATATGATATCCGTAAGTAGTTTTAACAGGTTCTTTAGTATATTCACCATCTTTTAATTTATTCGCAGCATTAAAGAATTCTTCGACAACATCTGATTTAGAGAAATCTTCTATTAATCCTCCATTTGAATAAGTAGCAGTATCATCAGAATTTTCTTCTGCTAATTTGTCAAATTTGTCTTCCAATTTATCTTTATCTACTTTATTTAGTTTTTCAATTAGACTAACTGCCTTATTATATGCTTCTTTATCTGCTTTTTCTTGATCTTCTGCATCTGGATCAACCTCAATTAAAATATGTTTAGCAGTTAATTTATCAGAATAATTATTTTTATAATATTCTTTTAAATCTTTTTCATCAGCATTATCTCCTATAAATTTTTTAACTGCTAAAGTTTTTTTGTAATCTTCAAGAACATATTCTCTAAATTCATCTTCAGTAGAAACCCCAGAAAGTCCAACATAGTTAGTTAAGAATGTAGATAAATCAACTCCATAATAGTCGGCATAATCTTTATAGTAGTCTACTATTTCATTAACATAATCTTCATCTTCGTCTTTTATTGTAACTTCCTTATCAGAAATGTAAGTATCTATAATATCTATCAAAGTATTTGTACCATATGATTCTTTTAATGATTCATACAATTCATTAGCTGTAATTGTTTTACCATTTAATGTAGCAATTATTTCATCACCGTCAGATGTCTTAGGAATTCTTTTCATACATAATGTTAAGATTAATGCTGCTAGTAATAAAACAATTATACATACAGAAACAACAAATGGTGTGTTATTTTTGGACTCTATAATAAAATTCTTAATCTTTCCTTTCTTTTCTACTTTTACAACTGATTTATTAGTCTCAACTTTTTCAACATTATCAATTGGCTCAACTTTTTTGATTTTCGTATTTTTTGATTCAACTTTTCTAGAGACTGTAGATTTAGTTGTGTTATTTTTTTTACCCTTGTTATTCTTTTCAGTAGTTTTTTTTGGCATTTTAGCCTCTCCTTTCTATATAAATACGATGCAATATATGCATATTCATCATACATATTATATTTTAGCAAATAAAAAGTTAAATTTCAACACAAATGCTCACATATTTATAAAAATTTCATAAAATACTGTGAAATGATAAAAAAGGAGGAAAGATTATATGTGTTGTAATTCTGGTGTATCTGGCGCAGCTATAGTTTTAGTATTATTTATTCTTTTAATAATCATACTTGGAGCATATATTTAGGAGGTGTCAAATGAGTACAAATAATTCTTGTTGCGAAACTAATAATACACAAACAGGATGTTGCAGAAACAATAGTGGTTTTGTAATAATAATAGTTTTATATATATTACTAGCTATTATAATAGGTTCTTGTTTGTATTAAAAAGGGGTTAACCTCTTTTTTATTTTAATATATTCTAAAATATGATACAATATTTATAGTTAGTTAAAAAGAGGTGACAAAATGATATATTTAGATTATAGTTCAACTACAAAACCTAATGATGAAGTTCTTGATTCCTTTATAAAATGTTCTAATGAATTTATTGGAAACCCTAATTCATTGCACACTTTAGGTGTTAAAGCTAGAAATATAATAGATATTGCAACTAAACAAATAGCAGATCTTTTAAATATAAAAGGAAATGAAATAATATATACTAGTGGTTCATCAGAATCAAATAATTTAGCTATAAAGGGTATATGTGAAAAATATAAAAACAGGGGTAGACATATTATAACAACTAAATTAGAACATTCATCAATATCTGCGCCGTTAAAATACTTAAATGAAATTGGATATATAATAGATTATGTCAAATTAGATGAAAATGGACAAGTCGATTTAAATGATTTAGAATCTTTAATTAATGATAATACAATACTTGTAACGATTGGAGCTGTTAATAGTGAAATAGGGATATTACAACCAATAGAAAAGATTGCAAACATAGTAAGCAAATATCCAAAGTGTTTTTTTCACAGCGATATGACACAAGCTATAGGAAAAATAAACATAAATTTAGATAAAGTCGATTTAGTTAGCTTTTCTGCTCATAAATTCTATGGAATAAAAGGGGTAGGAGTTTTAATAAAAAGAGAAAAAATAGAACTCGTTCCACTAATACATGGTGGTAAAAGTACAAGTAATTATAGAAGTGGGACACCAGCTCTTCCTTTAGTTGTATCTATGAGCAAAGCTTTAAGATTAGCACTCACTAATCTGGATGAAAAAATAAAATATATATATGAATTAAATAGATATTTAAAAAGTAGGTTAATGGTTTTTGATAAAGTAAAAATAAATAGTAATGACTACTGTATACCTCATATACTTAATGTAAGTATACTAGGAGTTAAGCCAGAAACTATGTTACATGCATTAAATAAATATAATATCTATATATCAACTAAAAGTGCTTGTTCATCTTCTAACTCAAAATCAGAAGCTGTATATGAACTTACTAAAGATGAAAAAAAAGCTAATTCGAGTATAAGAATAAGTTTATCGCATTTAACCACTAAAAGTGAATTAGATGAATTTATAAAATCTTTTAGCGTATGTTATGAAGAACTCACTAATTTAAAATAAATAATCCGATCTCTCTTTACATTTGATATGTAAATATCTCCATAAATATATGTATTACTGTTGACAAGTATAGTTATAGATTTGCTATAATTAGTATATAAAAATAATATTTTTATGGAGATGATATAATGAGTAATGAAATGAATGGAAAAGAAATAAGTTTAAACATAGAAAATGAATTAAAGCAAAGTATTAAAGGATGTATTATAAGGCCTTCTGTAGCTGTCATACAAATAGGTGATAATGAGATTAGTGAAATGTTTATAAAATTAAAAGAAGAACTTTGTATTAGGGTAGGAGTTTATTTTAGATACCATAAATTTGAAGAAGATACCCCTGAACTTACAATTATTAATAAGATAAAAGAATTAAATAATGATGATTATGTTAATGGTATAATGATACAATTACCATTACCAGAAAAATACAATGAGAAGAGATTGTTAAATACTATTATAAATAGTAAAGATGTAGATGGATTAACGGATATTAATATAGGAAGATTAATAAGTGGTAGAAAAACAATAGTACCTAGTTGTGTACTTTCTATTATGACTCTATTTCAAGAGTATAATATAGAATTAAAGGGTAAAGAAGTAGTTATTGTAGGCAAAGGAAAGTTGGTAGGAAGATCATTAATTAATGTCTTAATTAATGAAGGGGCAACTGTAACCGTTTGCCATTCTAAGACCGTAGATATAAAGAAGCATACCTGTTGTGCAGATATAGTTATTTCTGCAACTGGTGTAAAAGGATTAATTACAGATGATATGATTAAAAAAGATGCTATTGTAATTGATGCAGGATGTTATATTGAGGATGGAAAAGTATACGGCGATATAGATAATAGTGTATATAAAAAAGCATCTTTAGTAGCTAATAGTATTGATTCAGTAATGCCTTTAACAATAGCAATGTTTTTAAAAAATACATTACTTTGTTATAATAATAAAAAATAACTTCATTCCATTTATTTGGTTATATAATTAAATTGGAGGATTAAAATATTAAGCGATAAAATCGTAAATTTAAAAATATTTTAAAGAAATTGAATCAAAAAATAAATTAAAAGTAGAAAAAGTTTCAAAAATAAGCCTATATCATTATGATAGGCTTTTCTTTATATTCTTTTTCTATAAAAGTTTTTTTATCTTTTATTTTTTTATTTAAAGATATTATTTTATTAATAGTTAAATCTTTATTTAAATATCTATTGTCATAGTTAGTTAAAATTTTAACATTTATATCTTTTTTTATTTTTCTCAATCTATTCATTCCAATTTTATTAAATCCCAAAACTCTTATATATTCGAGTTCTAGGTTAGAACAATCCTTTTTAGTAATAGAGAAAAGTATAAATGTTAAAGTTCTTTTTAGTCTATTATATGTATACCTTTTGGTTTTAATTAGCATTAGCAATTCTTCCAAAGAGTTAGAATTATTTATAATTTTCTTAATTCTATTTTGAATATTTTCATCCACACCTTGATATATGGTTAAATTATCTTCACTAATTATTTTATATTTTAAATATTCAAAATAATCATCTAAAAATATTACATTATTAAAATATTTTATTGCTTCTTTTGGTAAGTATTTTTTGACATTCTTATTTTTCTTTAATAGTTCTCTAATACTTGTTGCACTAGTAATTTTACCTTCTATTTTTTTAGAATTAAAATTACTATTTCTTTTTATTGTAATAGGTGTAATATTATAACCATTTTTAATTATTTCTTTTACGTAAGAAAGGCCAAGCAAATCATTGGGAGAAAAAACAGTATCACCACACAAGGTTTTAAGTGCTTTAGAAAGCGCAGTAGGATAATTTATGCCATCATCTATATATTCTTTTACAAGTTTATCATATTCTTTATTATTAAGCTCAACTTTTGCAAGTTTAATTAATTTTTTTATATCGTTAGATTCGCTTCCAAAAATTATAGTATCACATTTTAATTTATTTAATATTGACATTGCACCTTTAGCAAATATATCTGCACTTTGAATATATTTAAAAGGAAGTTCAACTACTAAGTCAACACCATAATTAAGAGCAATCTGAGTTTTTTTAAATTTATCTATTAGGCTTAAATCACCGCGTTCACATATCCAGCCAGTAATAATTAAAGTTATATTTGAATTTGGATACATTTCCTTAATTTTTTTTAAGTGATAAAGGTGCCCATAATGAAATGGATTATATTCACAAATTATACCAATATTCATATTAATCACCACCAATACTATAACACATTTCTATTAAAATAAATATATATAATTTTTAAAAATACATTAAAATTCATCATATTTATATTTTATAATCATATATGAAATAGTAAAATATTTAAAGACAACCCTTACGATATAGTTAATAATATATAAAATAGTTAAAGATCTGTAATTAATTCAAAAATTTTTGCAATGTTAAAGTTATAAATGATAAGGAAATGCTTAGAAACGCAAAAATTTTAACCTAGGTATTGATTTTTCTTAAAAATAACTATATAATTATATAGTCAAAAAGAGGGGACTATATGAAATTTGATATAACAAGATTAAATAGCAATATTGATTCAAGTATTTCTATCAATATAATTCATTCTTTTAGTAAAAATGAGTTAGAAGGAACTGATTTATTGAAACTTGATGATGTTAAAATAGATGGTGAATTATATAAAAATTGTTTAAATAATATTGAACTTGATGTGCTTGTAGAAGGCGTTATGGTACTTCCTTGTGCGATAACATTAAAACCTGTTGAGTATCCATTCAGTATAAATATAAATGGAGAAATAAATAATTTATTTGAAGAAATAGGAGAAAATAAAATAAATTTTAAAAATACTATTGATATTTTTCCAATAATATGGGAAAATATATTGATGGAAGTTCCTACACGTGTTGTGAGTGATGATATTAAGGATTATGATATATCCGGTGATGGATGGTCATTCACGACGAAGGAAGAAAACAATAGTCCACTTAGTGAGCTTATGGATTATATAGATGATAGTGAGGTGAAATAAATGGCAGTACCATTTAGAAAAGTTAGTAATACTAGAGGTAGAAAAAGAAGAAC
>CANPYQ010000002.1 GCA_947588865.1 uncultured Bacilli bacterium | reverse complement strand
AGTTTAAAGTCATTATCTTCATAATAATACTTCTTAACCATACAAATTACCTCCTCATATATATTATACTATATTTATTCTTCAAATCCTTTTTTATTTTCGAAGTTTGTGATAATAACTTCTTCTACTTTACCTCTTTTCTTTCCATTGGAATTAATATTTCTTTTTGCTTCAATTACATGAATATTAAAATCTTTATATAATTCATTTACTAAAGTAGTATTATGATTTGATAACATTGCATAACAACCTCTATCAGATAATTCTTTAAATACTTTAGCAAGTCTTTTTTGCTCTTCTTTACCAAAACCATCTTCAGTATAACTATTAAAGGTAGAAGTGTCAGAGTCATATGGTGGATCGAAATAAATGAAATCTCCTTTTTTAGCATCTTTAACTGCTTCTTCAAAATCAACTGAAAGTAATCTAACATCATTATAATTTAAATATCCACAGATGATACCCAAATTTTGCCCTTCATAAGTATTAACTTTATTTTTCTTTCCAAATGGTACATTAAATTCATTTTTACTATTAACTCTAAATAAACCATTAAAACAAGCTTTATTTAGATAAATAGTACGAGCTGCTCTTTTATAATCCGCTAGTTTATTAAATTCCTTTTTATCTCTATCCAAATTTCTAATTTTATAATAATATTCTTCAGAATGTTCTGTTTCATGATGATTTAATTCTCTACACATTGCTTCAAACTTTTTTTCATCTTTAATACATTCATATACATTCATAAGTTCTTTATTAGAATCATTAATAACTGCTTTTTTTGGTGATAATTCAAACAATAATGCACCACCACCAACAAACGGTTCATAATAAGTATCAAATTCATCGGGAATATAATTTTTTAATTTATCTATTATTTGTCTTTTTCCACCAGCCCATTTAACAAATGGTTTCCCTTTAATCATATTAACCTCCTATAGATCTCTTAAACAAATTTTCATCAAATTTAATCCTAAATTTGTTATTGATAACATCCCTTTTTCATATCCAAATTTAGCATCATTATCTTTAGTTTTAATTCTATCTAAAATATGTTTAGCAGAAGGCTCTAATCTTTTTAATAAAGAATCATAAATACTATTATCAATAAAATATTCTATATAACTTATGTTAATTAATCCTAACCTATCTAAGTTTTCTAAACTTGTAGAAAAAGAATTATAATCATCTATAAAATAATTACTTATATCTGCCATATAAACTGTATTATGTAATTCATAACCAATAAACTTATTATTTGAATCAATAATTTTCAATTTTGCTAAAGCTATACTTTTTGTTGATTTCATATTGTATATTGCTTCTAAAAGTTTTAAATCATTTTTATCGAGTTGTTTTAAAATTTCTACAAAACTAATATGCACAATATTTTTAGTTCTTTTATCCATATCACTAATCATTATATTTGAATATAAGTCAACTATATAATCTTTATCCAAGTTGTATTTTAAAAAATCCATAGTATTTCCTAAAATACTAATATCAGGGTCAACTATCTCAGTTTCTGGAATTTTTTCATATTTTTTTGCTAAATTATCTAAAAATTGCTGCTTTTTATATTTTGAATTTTCTATATATCTATAAGTTGCATTGTCAATAAAAGTTGTTACTACATTCAATAATTTAGTAATTCCCTTGGAAACTTCCTGTGTTGGTGGGATTATCACATTAGTATTTATATCATCAATAGTTTTAGTTAAGTTTGCCTCAGCTTTTATTTCTATTCTTGATTTCATTTCTTACCTCCTATATTGGCAATACACCAATTTTTGTTAATAATAACAATACTCCATACATTACACCTAAATTAATTAAATAAATAATGAAATATGCTATTACCCCAAATGCTGAATTATCACCTTTCTCGTAAAGTTTTCCTACTTCAAAATAAGTAATTATTCTTAATATTGTATAAAGAGATATAACTTCCAGCAAAATGTAATTCCATAGTTCATTTTTTAGTATTGGAATATTATCTATCGTTAAGTAACAAAAATACATTCTTAATAATAAACTTAATTCACTTAATATTTGATACACAACATCACCCCCAGATACACTCTTAATAACAATTAATATTATACCATACAAAAAGACATTTTTATCCAAAATGCCTTAAATTTCAACAATATTTTTATATTATTGCTCATTATTCCCCATAAAAATTTTATCCCCACTTACTACAGTATAATAATTTTCTCCTGGGACTGGTGTATAGCTTAAATTTAAATACTCTACAATTGCTCTAACTACTGCCTCGGCATAATTTTTCCAGTTATTTTTTAATTGATTAACATCATCACCTTTGCTATCAAGAAAACCATATTCTATAGTTATTGCTTCTGTATTACCCGTGTTTCTTTGCATAAAGTAATAATCTTTACTAGTATCTGATGGTAATCTTCTTTGATATGCTTTTCTTATGTTTTGACCTTCACTTTCTAATTCTCTTAAAATCAAATTAGAAAGTGTATTTTTATTTCGTAAAGCATAAATTACCTCAGCACCGTCACCACCTCCTGCATTTATGTGATTAGATATAACTATTACATCACTATCATTTCCAAATGCATCTAAAACTCTATCTACCCTTTCAGTTGGGGATAATGTCTCATCAGTAGTTCTAGTCATCTTAACATCCAAACCTAAATCTTTTAATCTATCATAAATATATTGTGAAATTTTTAAGGTGTATTCCTTTTCAACTATACCATTCCCACTAGCACCTGGATCGTTCCCACCGTGTCCAGCGTCAATCACAACTTTTGCCATATCATCACTCCTACACTATTATATTCAAATATAAAAAAAAGGTATTTAAATAATTCTAATACCAAATAATCTATTAAATTCAATTAAAGAATTATATAAACATCGTAAAATTTTTTATTTCGATAATATTGAATTTTTATTGTATCTCCAACATTATAATTATATAATATTTTTTGAAATTGTGAAATATTATTAAATTCTATATCATTAATTTTAGTAATAATATCTCCTTTTTCTATACCTGATTTACACAATATACCATTCTCGTTAACATGTAAAACAACAATACCACTAATATTATCGATTTCAATACCATTTTCAAATAACAATTCTGAATTTAATGAATCTACCATAATAGCTCCTAAATTAGGCCTATTAATTTCATTGTTTTCTAGCTTATCCACAATATTCATTACATAATTTATTGGCAAAGCAAATCCTATACCATGTAAATTTTCTTCTTTAACAAATATTAAACCTATAACATCGCCATTTTTATTTAATAAAGGTCCTCCACTATTTCCTGAATTAATAAATGCATCTACTTGAATTACTTCAAGAAGACTATTTCCATTAGTAGTACTAATTTGAATTTGTCTATTTAAATATGAGATGATTCCATGAGTAATAGTAGATGAATAGTTAATTCCAAGTGGGCTTCCTGCAACATATATTTCTTCTCCAACTTTAAGTTTATCACTGTTACCAATATTAGCACTTTTCAAATTTAAGTTCCCTTGCACTTTTAAAATGGCTATATCAGTATATTCATCATAATTAATTAGATTAGATTTTGATTTGTCCATTGAAGAGTTGTAAACATATATATCAGTGCAATCCTCTATTACATGATAGTTTGTAATAATATAAACAATATCATCTTTAATTTTATAGACAAATCCAGAACCACTATTTTTAACATCATTACAAGATGCTTCTATATATACCAAAGAAGATGCAATATTCTGTAAGTTCGATTTTTTATTTAATAAAATATAAGTTGATATGATTCCAATAAATACTGAGATAATAATTGAAAAAATATATATTAAAATTTTTTTCATTAGTCTAAATCAATAATTTCTCTCCAATTACTTGGAAAGCCAATTTTATTTAAAAAATTAGTTATAGGTAGTATAGCCGTTTTTCCTTCTAATATATCTATCTCATATCCAACTTCATTGAAAAAATCTCTAAACTCACTATCTGTTAATAATTGTTTTAAAATAATTACAACTGAGAACAAATCATTTTTACCATAATTATATTCATTATCTGTCATATCTATATTTAGCAAATAATGATATCGTGTATCTGGTATTACCTTTTGAGTTCTATGATCATACAAAATATCCTCATGTGCACATAAATTTCTATAATTTGATAATATAGATAAATAAATTGTTAATGTCTCTATATCTAAATTATATATACTAGATATACTTAATTGATCTGACTCATCTAATATATCATAAAGTTCACTTACTATTCCAAACGATAATACTTTAACTAAAATCCAAAGTGGAATATATCCATAATTAGTAATGTAATGCATAGTAGCTGAATGTTGTTTCCCATTTACTCTTATTTGTCTTTTTACTTTATTTAAAACATCATGAACCTGTCTCAGCTTTATTGGATTCTTTGAAAAATTTTTAGGATTTAAATAATCTTTTTCTTTAAAACCATATTTTTTTGATAATTGATAACTTATTAGAGATTTTATATTATTTTCAACTATCAATAAATTCTTGAAAAAAATGTTTCTAACTCTTCTATCAAATATGAACATAGCATATAGTTCTTCAAATGTAGTACCCGGTATAAAATTTGTATCTTTCCAAGATTTCATAAACAGATGTCTATAACCATTTATAAAAAAATAATTTTCTCGAAGTAAAATGTTTTTGGCCTTTTCTACATCATTTATCACTAAGCCTCTATTTTTTAATATTTCAATTTGTTCATCTAAGTTTTTAAAAGTTTTCTTTTTCATACTATCCACCATAACAATTATACAATAAAAAAAGAAAAAATACTAGTTTATTCTAGTACTCATATATTCCAAGTATTTTTTCTTCTTCTGTCTGTGTTAAATCATCTAATTCCCATTTTCCATCTTTTTTTGTAAGTGAAAAGTAAATTGTATATTTTACTCTTTCATTACTTGATCTCAGTAAATCTAATTTATAATCATTAAACTTACTTTCATCAAACTTACCTTCTTCATCTTGCAAATCAGATTCATTTGTTGTTCTATAAGTTTCAGCATCTTTTAAAGCTTTTGTGTAATCATTTACCTCTATTTCAGCTTCAACAGTCGCCTTATCACCATTAACAGTTTCTTCTTTTATTGTATAAGTTAAATCTTGATAATGTTTTTTCAATATATCCCTATATGTCGTCTTTTGATCTTCATCAAATGCTTCTTCTTGGTCTACAATTGAATCCAATTTAGTTAATACATTAGAATCTAGAGTTTGATAATTATTTAGATATGTTTCAACCTGTTTTGTAGGTGTATTATCCATATCCGTTCCTAATGAGCAACCTGTCATTATTAAAACAACACCTAATATTGATAATATTTTTCTCATAATTTCCCTCCCTTTATAATATGGTAGGGATTTTGCATATTATACATTATTTTTTTAATTTGTCATATAATTCTTTAAAATTGTTTTTATCATTTTCATATATGTTTTCCGCACTATTTTTTAAATCTTCTTTATTATTTTCATACCAAGCCTTAGAACTATCAACAATATTTTTTAATGTTTCCTTATCATTTTCCAATATTTCTTTATTTGTTTCTTTTAATTCATCCTTATTTTCATCATACCAATTTTTAATGTTATTATAAGTGTCTTTTGCTTTGTCTGTAATATTTAAATCATTTTCAACTATATCATTATTTTCAACATTCTGAGCATTATCATATGCTTGATTAACTTTTGAATTACTTTCATTATTATTAATATCATTAGTAATAGTATCTTCTTTACCTATCTCTTTTTTAGCATTAATATTTTCATTAACTTTATCACTATTTTCAGTAACATATATTATGGTATTCTCAGTTTTATTGCATCCAAAACAAAATAAACAAATAAATAAAATAATTAAAAACTTCTTCATAAAATCGCCTAATGTGTATTTTAGCACTACTTAAACATAATGTCAAACACCATATTTTAAACCTTTTTTCTTTAAAATAATTTTTCTTATCCAATCAAACGGTATTACAGTAAATGATAATAAAATCATTATTTCAAATTCAAATAAAGTAAGTCCTGATGTCCTGAATAAATTACCACCATAATATATAAGAAAAACTTGAACTATTACTATAAATGCCATAATAAGTATAAATACTTTATTTTTCATTATATTAGCGAATAAATTTAACCTATGAGTTCTCGCGTTTAAACTATTAAATATATCTATAAAGATAAATAGTCCAAAAAAAGCTGTATATAGATATTTATCATTTATATCTTGTCTATATAAATCTTTTATAAATGGTAGTTTTAAAAACAAAATACATATCAAAGATGAATAAATTCCTGTATACATTATTTCATTTATCATATATTTATTCATAATTGATTCATCCTTCTTTTTTGGATATTCATTCATATATTCTTCCAATGGAGGTTCAAAAGAAAATGCAAGTCCAGCTAATGTATCCATAACCATATTTATCCATAGCATCTGTATAACTGTAATAGGCATTTCAATATTTATAAAAGGGCCTATTATTGAAAGTGAAAGTGCACATAAATTGATAGTCAACTGAAGTATTATAAACTTCCTAATACTTTTAAATATAGTTCTACCGAATAATATAGCTTTTGAAATAGATAAAAAGTTATCATCTAATATTACTATATCACTAGCTTCTTTTGCGACTTCGCATCCACTTCCCATACTAAATCCAACATCTGCCTTCTTCAAGGCTGGTGCATCGTTTACTCCATCACCAGTCATTCCAACTACAAGATCCATTTCTTGACTAATCCTAACTAGTCTACTTTTATCATTAGGTAAACTTCTTGCCACTATAGAAATTTTTAATAGCTTTGACTTAATTTCATCATCTGTTAATTTATTCAATTCTTCGCTAGTTAACACTATATCGCCTTGTTTATATATTCCTACTTCTTTACCTATTGCAATAGCAGTATCCTTATTATCTCCAGTTATCATAACTGTTTTTATATGAGCATTATTTACTAATTTTACGCCTTCGATTGCTTCTTTCCTTACATCGTCTTTAACAAGAATTATTGATACTAAAGTTAAATCTTTAAAGTCTGTAGGATTTAAATGTTTAGATGTAGCAGAAATTAAAACTCTAATACCATTTTTAGTATGCTCATTAATAATATTTTTTAATCTTGTTAAATTCGTTATTTTTCTTATTTCACCTTTACTATCGTAATAAGTATTACAATATTTTAATAATACTTCAGGAGCTCCTTTTATTAAATTTAAATTATCAACCTTAGTTATAGAATATTTATTTTTGCTATCAAAAGGAATTATATTCTGTTTTTTTATCTTTTTATTATCATTTTCAAAATATGAAAGGATTGCCCTATCTGTAAGGTTACCACCAATTACTTTGCCATCGCTATAATTACTCTCATTATTTGCTACACAGGATAATTTTACTATAGAATAATACTTTTTATCTTTTAATAAATCTTTTTCTTTTTTATATTCCTTTAATTCTCCATTAATAATATCTATTACTTCTAATTTTCCTTTTGTAAGAGTTCCAGTTTTATCAGTAAAAAGGATATTTATACTTCCAGATGTTTCTATTCCAACTAGCTTTCTTACTAACACATTGTTTTTAAGCATTCTTTTCATATTAGAAGATAGCACTAAAGTAATCATCATAGGAAGTCCTTCTGGTACAGCAACTATAATGATAGTTACACAAAGTGTTAAAGCATATAAAATATGTCCAGTTATTAATGGAAAATTGGTTATCGTTTCTTTCATTAATACTATATTAAAATTATTATTTATTGCAATTACTTTAAATAGATAGGAAAAGAACACTAAAAAAGCACCAACATATCCTATTTTACTTATAAAACTAGCTAATTCCCTAAGACGTAATTTAAGTGGGGTTTCCGGTTGCTTTTCTTGAAGTTCTAAGGCAATTTTGCCATAAAAAGTATTTTCACCTACACTTGTTACTTTAATTAATGCATTATTAGAGTAAACTACGCTACCTTTATATACTCTATTTTTTTCATTTACAGAATTTATGTTTAAAGGAGGTTCTTTATATGATTCTTTTGTCTCCCCATTTAAGCTTGACTCATCTACACTTAATTTCCCTTTAATTAAAATACCATCAGCTGGAATTTTATCTCCCACTTCCAAACTAACAATATCATTAACAACTACTTCATTTATTGGTATTTCTATTCTTTTTCCATTTCTTATTACTTTACATTTTATTCTAGCCACTTCATCTTGCAATTTTTCAAAAGCTTGTTCGCTTCCATATTCTGATATACTAGATATTAATGACGCAAGTAATATAGCGATTACTATCCCTATAGTTTCATACCAGTTAAAATTTTTGAACAAAAATACCGTTTTAATGGCAAGTGCAATTAAGAGTATTTTAATTATAGGATCCCCAAGTGTACTAATTAATAGTTTTAAAAAACTGTCTTTTTTAGTTTTACTTATATCATTACTGCCATATTTTTTTCTATTATTTATTACTTCTTCATCAGTTAGCCCGTTATACATAAATCCTCCTCAATTAAATATATGGACAAACTTTTAATTTATGAAAAAAGATTAAATAAATATATAATTAATAAATAAAAGAATTATAATCTGAATGAAAGATGAGATTTAAATTTTGTAAACTTAAGTATAAACAAAAAATACAGGCTTCAAAAATTCTTATATAGTATATTATTTTAATGTCCTATATAAAAAGAAACCCATACATTTATAAAGTATGAGTTTGTCTACTTTTATAGACATATTATTGTGCCTTAATTGTTTCAATATATGCATTTACATTTGTAGCCCAATTAGGATCTTGCGCGTATTTTAAATTTATTTGTTCTGGTGTTATTAATCCATAGTCTATATAATTATTCTTTAAATTATTTATGAATTCTATTATACCTTCATCAAGAGAATTAAAATAACGATATCCGTTGCAACCAGAGCCTACTTGTCCTCCAACATTATTACATTCTATAACTAGACGACTGCATCCCCATTTGCAACCTGTTTCATGAAGTATTATAGCAGTTGCCATGTAAGGATCTACTCCCATTTCAATTGAGTGAGAAACTATTAAATACCCTTTACCTGCAATTGTAGAATTTAATGATTTATTTATCAATTCAGCTAGTTCATTTAATGTTTTGCCATCATATACAATAGGATCAGCTTGAATTGTTTCTTCAATAACTTCTTCTTGTTTTTCTGAATCTAAAGTAATAGAATCCCCCTCATTTTCTTGTTGCTTATATTCTTCTATAATGTCCTGCTGCTTTTCTACATCTATATAATTTGCAGTTGAACTAAATTCTTTATTCTTTTCGTATCTAGTAGTTCTCATATTGGTATTTAACATATACACATCTAAAATCATTACTATAATGAGCGCACCCATTTCAAGTAATTTCAGTTTTGCTTTCACATTAACACCTCTTCTTTTTTTTGGAAAAGCACACTTATCATAACACATTTTTATAATTAAAGTCAAATTGACAGTTTAAAATTAAAAATGTATACAAATATTAATATCAAAGTAATAAAATAAAGAAATCTATATTACTTTGGCAAAAATTGTAAATTAAATATATTCAATATACAAATTATAATCCTTTATTAATTCTTTAACAAATATAGAAGGTTTATTTTTATCAACTAACAAATATACTTCACCTTTAGTACGTGTAAGTGCTACATAAAATAATCTTCTTTCTTCCTCAAAAGGATATAAATCTATATTGTTATTAACATATTTAAGTATTTTATCATCTTTTAATTTATTTGGCATTCCAAGTACATCATCTTTCAAATTTATAATGATCACACAATCTTCCTCTAAACCTTTCGATTTATGTATAGTTAAATATCTAATTTTTGTATTATTATAGTTAATATATCCTTCTTTATTTGGATTAAAATATTTTATTATGTCAAATTTATTCCTCCCTAATATGAGAATATTTTCATATCTTTTTAATACTAAATCTAGTAAATTATATAAATTATTCCCATACTTTATTTTTATGGGTTTTTTAATGCTTTTATTACTTCTTAATTTTTTATATAGCTGTTTTTTATTTTTCATAATAAAATTACCTGCAACATTAATAAGTTCTTGGCTATTTCTATATGTATTAGTTATCTTTAATACTTTTGAAAATCCAAAATGTTTTTTAAAATTTAAAAATGTATTTAAATTGCAACCATTAAATCTATAAATAGATTGATAATCATCCCCAACACATACTATTTTGGCATTTGTTTTTTTTATTATCTCTTTTAAAAATAAATACCTAATATATGAAGTATCTTGATACTCATCTACTATTATATATTTATACATTTTTATATTATTTGTAGATATAAATTTCCTAGAAAGGTTTATCATATCATTAAAATCTATGCTATTTGTACTTTTCAATTCTTGCTCATACAAAATGTAAATATCTATTATTATACTAACTAAATCCTTGTTATCCTTTATTTTGAGAAAAAAATCTAATTTGAAATCATTAGTTTTAAATAGATTTATAAAAGTTATTATCAATTTCTTTAGCATTTTTAGATCATTCGATTTTAGAATATTCTCGTATGGAACATCTATTTTACCTAAAACTCTTCTTAATTTTTTAACCATTTCTTTATTCAATTTTATTATTGAATAAAAATATTCATTGACTATATAATTTAAAGTATCATTTTCTATAATATTATAATTGTAATCTTTTAAAAATTGTAAGGCTAATGAATGGAATGTATATACTTTTATATTATAATTATAATTTTTTTTAATTGATTTTTCTAAGTTTAATGAAGCATCCCTTGTGAATGTTATACAAAGAATTTCATCTTCTTTTATATTTTTTCTTTCAATTAAATATCTTATTTTTCCAATCATTGTAAGTGTTTTTCCACTACCAGCTCCCGCTATTATTAAGTTGGCATTTTCATCTGTTATTATAGCTATTCTTTGCTCTTTATCTAATGAATAACCATTTATATTTGATAACAAATTATTAGAAAAAATTAATTCTTCTTTTATATATTTTTTGTTTAAAATATTACTTATTAATCTACAATGCTTATTTTCTAAATTGTGACATATATAATCTATCAGTATCACCTCATATATATCATTCTATAAAAAATAAAAATTTCCTTTTTTAAAAAAATTATATTTAAATTTTAATAATAATTATTATATTTAAATACAAAAAAAGTAGAAATTTCTACTTTCAGTTTTTATTCATAATTATTTAGTCTATTCTTTTTAACATATATCAATATGCCTATTCCAACAGCAATATCAAACATTGCAAACGCTAACAACAATGTTGATCTAGAACTTAATGTATTTGGCACTTCTACTTCTAAACTGTTAACCATTTTGACTTTTACTACCGATTGTTTTTGATCTACTTTAAATTCAATTTTATCTTCAAATAAAATGTAACCATCTGGAGCTGCTGTTTCCACTAAATAATATGTCCCTTTTTTTAGTCCAACTATAGTTTTTGGTTTATCATCTGATACCCATGTACATTCTTTTAATTCTTCTACTTTACCTTTAGAATTTAATACCTTACATGATATCTTTTTTCCTTTAGAATCTAATACTTCTAATGTTGCTCCTTTTAAATTTCTATCATCAATTTCGTTTACTTTACTAATTTCTACTTTTGTATACTTATTTTTCATTTTAACAGTTTTAGTTGCAGTAGTTTCATCTACAACAAATTTTACTTTACTTTGATTTAATATATAGCCATCTGGAGCTGCTGTTTCCACTAAATAATATGTCCCTTTTTTTAGTCCAACTATAGTTTTTGGTTTATCACCTGATACCCATGTACATTCTTTTAATTCTTCTACCTCTCCATTAGAATTTAATACTTTACATGATATCTTTTTACCATTTGAATCTTGTACTTCTAATGTTGCTCCTTTTAAATATTTATTATCTTCTTCATTTACTTTGCTAATTTCTACTTTTGTATATTCGTTTTTCATTTCAACGTTTTTAGTAGTAGTGTTTGTGTCGATAACAAATTTTACTTTACTCTGATTTAATACATAGCCATCTGGAGCTATTGTTTCTACTAAATAATATGTCCCTATCGGCATGTTTTCTATTTCATAAGGTTTATCTGTTGATACCCATTTACACTCAGAATTTTTTGCACCAGATGATGATGTACAATATTTTACTATATTACCTTTTTCGTCCTCTACTTGTAGTGTTGCACCTGGTAACTCATCACTACCAGTTACATCTTTTTTGGAAATTATAACCTTATTTGATTTACTTGCTGTAAAAGTCATCTCTGCTGTATCAGTATTATTATAAGGTTCATTTTCTATAATTATTATTGATTGATAAGTTTTCTCTACTGTCGGTACATATTTATATGCTGCCTTTACTGTACCACTAATTGATGATGTTGCTGTTAATTTTATACTAAAAGGTTTCCCTATTTCAATATTACTAGCTGGAACCATAACACGCACCTGGGATCCACTATTAACTGAACTAACATCGCCACCATTAGAATTAACAACCTTAGCACCTGAAACATTTTGCAAACTTAATGATATTGCAGGTGATTGATTAGACGTTACTGTAATCAATTCAGATTCATAATAATTACTATCAGAATTTAGTTTTAAAGTTGTACTACCCGACAAATTAACATCAATTGTAGGAATAGTAGGGGCTTGTGAACTACTAGCACTATTTATAACTTCAGTAATCCAATTAAAACTATTCAACTTACCATTTATTGATGGAGAATCACCTGAATTTCCGTTAGATTTAATATCACAACCTAGGGATAGCCACACTGCCATCTGTGTTCTAAAGTAATAAGCATCATCTAAAGTAATATTAGGATTAGTTAATTTAAATGAATTTTCATCAAAAGGGGCAAAATTGTGATTAAGGCCATTCTCAATTAAGGTTACATATTTATACTCTAATTTTTCTGCTTTCTCATAAGTAACACTTTGGGGCAAGCCTTTTTCTGGTTCTAAACAAAAGTATTTGTTTTTGTTCTCGTCAGTTAAAACATGAAAGTTACGTAAATATCCCCCTCCTCCATTTGGCGTTGGATCTTGCATAGTTAGTTCGTTATGTCGTATAGTTAAAGAATTAACACTACTAAATGTAAAAAATGTACACATAAAAACTAAGATTAATGAAATAAATTTACTAATATTTTTTTGCATATGCATATACGCCTCCATATATTCTACATACATTTTATCATATAAATAATAGTTAAACAAGTTTTTTTTTAAAATAATTAAAATTTAATATAGAAGTATTATTGTACTTATCTTAATCAAATATTATTTCAGGCATCATTTGCTGTTGCTTACTATCATACTTTTTTAATTTATGATGAGCTGATATTAGTAAATTTAATAATATCCAAGAAGTAAATATTGAGGTAGTAAGCTCAAAAAGGACTAGTAAATTAGAATTAGAATAAACCGTTAATGTATCCTTAATGTCTATACCATTTGTATTTGCAATATCTATTATTAAAACAAGAAATGAATTTATAATTATGGAATTTATAACATTTACAATCTTATATGATTTTTCTATTTTCTTACTTAATATTGAATAAAATAGAAAAAAATTAGATATAAAAACAATAATAATATACACTGTTAAATTAGGAAAATATAATGCCATAAATACATCATTAAACATACTATCTATTAAATTTATTGTTACAGATTTATAACTTATCGATAATAGTATTAACAATAATATCCAAATTGTAATAAATATCCATTTATTTATTTTTTTACCTTTTTTTATGCATATAATAAAAAATATAAAAACAGCTACACCAATCATAAAATAACACAAAAAAAGTGGAGATGATGATACTATATTAATTAATATTTTGATTTTTTCAAATAATGTATAATCATCCATAATTTCACTCTTTTCTAATAATTTTCTTTATTATACAATTCTAATATATATACAGTTTGTTTTGTATCACTATTTCTAGTACAAGTAATTAGCGTTAATACATTTTTAGTATAATCGCGATATATTGGTACAGTGCCATCTTTTTCAACTTCATAAATATTTACTATTTTATAATAATATTTTACATTTTTATAATATATATAAGCTACATCATTTTCACTTAGTTTATATAAATCGTTAAAAAAGCATACTTGACATATTCCAGAATGAGCAGCTAAAATTAAATTGTTGTTTTCTTCATCTGGAAATGTTGATCCCTTAATAATTGTTATATTATAATCAACATTGTTATATCTAGAATCTAAACTTAAAAAACCTCTTTTAACATTAATTTTAGGTATTTCTAATACTCCAATATAATTATACTTAGTTTGATTTTGCTGTTCATTATGAGATGGAGTAGTAATGTCAGTTTCAGTTTCTGATGGTGTAGTTTCATTATACTCTATTTCTTCATCAGACTCTATTTGTTCTGGGAGCTCATTTTCATATAATAGGATGTTCATTTCAGAAAAAGCTTTATCTTTTTGTTCTGAGAAAAATTCTAAAAATCCAAAAAATATGCCACTTAAAATTAATATAATACCTATTAATAATATAGTACTATTCTTCAATCTTATTTTTTTTAACATAGCATGAAATCCTTTTCTGATGTAAAGTCAATCATTCCGTGTAATTTTATTAAAGATGACTTAAATTTCAATAAATTTGTTGTTGCTTCTAATATGGATATTTCATCTATTATTGGATATTCTTTATTATGTGTTTCATTGGTGAATAATGTAACAGGCTGAATTTTATTTTTTAAATATCCTTTAAAATTTTTTTGATTAATGTTAGAAACATAATAGATATTATAATTATCACTCATTAATTTTATTGATGAGGAAAATAAATTAAAATTCATAACATTTTTAACCAAAGAACAAATACAAAATATTGGCATATTTCCTCCTATTATTTACTTACATTGTACCATAAAAAATAAAGTATATCAATTATTTTATTATTAATATACTTTATTTATTTCATTATTTACATTAATAGTTACTCTCTCACCATTAGTTTTAATACAAGTTATATCAATATTAGACCCTATCCATGAAAGTACTTTTTCAACATACTTATTTCCTCTATCAATAACATACCTATAGTCAAGCCAATCAAGATTATTAGTATTTTGTTTAATTTCATCGGTTGATTGATTGGTATATGAAGAGCAAGTTCTAAGTATCTTATCTAAACTGCCACCACCCATATTATATGCTTGAATTGCCATAAAAATATTGTAATCAAAATGCTTTAAATGATCTTGAATTATCATACAAGCAATTTTAATATTATATTCAACATCAGATAATTTTTGAGCATCAACATATAAGCTTTCATTGCTATTCGAATCAAAATTATATGCATAAATAGTTTGATTTTCTAATACACTATTAAATAATTCCATAAGACCTGTAGATCCTCCTGAATTTTTAATTGGATTATGTACTCCACCTGATTCAACAATAGCAATCGATAACATTATTTTAGGATCTATTCCATACATTTTGGAATATTTTTCAATAAGAGCTCCATAGTTTAACTTCGTGTTTGAAACGATATCTTGATATGAATAATCATCATAATCCAACGATACTGAAGTAGGTTCATCTAATGTAGTTTTACTTATATCTTCAGTTTTTTGGCTATTTTCTGTCGAATCTGCTTCTTCTTGTATTTCAGTTGCTTCTACTGGATCAGTCTGTTCAACAATTTCATTTGTTTCTGATGAATTAGTTTGTTCACTTGCATCAGTTACCTCTGTTGCATCAGTCTTTTCAATATATCTATTTTTTATTATTGGCGATGTTGGATTACTATTTTCTGAATTTTTAGATTTAAAATTGGATTCAATTGTATTATCTGTTTCATTATCATTAGTTGTATCAATTCCAGTATACGATGGAGGTATAATTGCTAAATTATCTAGATTACTTGTTTTTTTAAAATCTTTTTCAGTTATATTAAATTGAATTGTCGATAATATCATTGAAGCCACAAGTCCAGATACAATTATTGTTTTTCCACTATATTTATTTTTTCTAACAATTTTCCTATGATTTATATTCCTTATACTTATATTTTCTTTAAATTTTTGTATATTTTTTAATACAAATTGTAATTTATGTAATGATAAAGTCTTAAAACAATCATATATTTCAACAACATAATCATTATATTCTATAGTGATAGTATGAAATACCTTATCTTCATATAAATTTAAAATTTTATCATTAGCAAAGTTAGTTAAATACCTATTGATAGAAAAATCTTTAATGATTTTTTTGTTTGATGAATCAATGATAATCAATTCACCATTATTATTTAAATATATTTGCATTTGCTTTTTCATATTAATAATTCTCCTCATATTTAGAGTTTAACATATTGTCAATTAAATTCCATTCATAATCATTTTGTATATCTTTCAGAATATAATTATTATCTTTCAATTCGTATCTAGAAGCATATATTTCTAATTCATCATTAAAATTTTTAGTTCCATCAGTATATACTATATAATTTATGTTATTATTAGTATCTTTAAATGTTAAGATAATTTTACAATTTATAATTTTACCATTATCTACTATATTAAATTCCATATAACACCTTCCCACATATATTATAACAAATCTAAATAATTTTATAGAATAAACATTAGTTAAATAAACTTTACTTTACATTTTTTTACTTAAATATTTCTATAAAAGAATTAGGTAAATCTATATCTATTAATATTTTTTTCTTAGTTTTTGGATGAATAAATTCTAATGTATTAGCTGTTAGCGCTAGTCTTCCTATCGGATCTTTTTTAGATCCATATTTTTTGTCACCAACAATAGGGTTTCCCATATCACTTAATTGAACTCTTATTTGATTTTTTCTACCTGTTTTTAAATTTAAACTCAACATTGTATATTTCCTGTTTTCAAGAATTTTCTTATATTCTGTAATAGCAAGTTTCCCATTTTTATCTTTAACTGAGTATGTAAGATGCGTTTTAGTTTCTTTTAAATAACTTTTAATTACATCTCTATCTTTTTCTACCTTACCTTCTACGATTGCAACATAATTTCTTTTAAAATCATTCCAATTGTTCTGTAGAAAAAATTTAGTTTTTTCATCTTTCGCGAACATAACAATACCACTAGTATCTTTGTCTAATCTATGAACTATAAATACTTTATTATTTTTATTTTTTTTCTTTAAATAATCAGAAACATAGTGGTATAAAGTTCTTTCTTTTTCTTTAGTAGTAGCTATAGTAAGTAAGCTTGACGGTTTATTAACTATTATAATAAACTTATCTTCATAGAGTATTTCTAATTTGTTTTTTCGCATTTTTCCTCTAATTTTTCTATTGCTTTGATAAGCCCTAATTTCCCATACTCATATGTTAAAGCTCCTTGTTGATATGCTATAAAAGGCTCTCTTATCGGTCCATCACATGAAAGTTCGATCGATGAGCCTTGTGTAAATGTTCCTGCAGCCATTATAACTTTATCATCATATCCTGGCATATCAGATGGGACTGGGATTGCTTTAGAATCTATTGGAGAACCCATCTGTATTCCTTGTGTATATCTAATTAAATCTTCCTTATTATTAAATATTATGTTTTGTACTATATCTACCCTATCCTCATTATATTTAGGTTCAACCAAATATCCTTTATCTTCGAGAACAAAACTTGTTAAAATAGCAGTCTTAAGTGCGCTTCCAACTACACTTGGTGCAAAAAATAATCCTTGGAGTAACGGTTTATTCATATTCAAAGTAGGTCCAACCTCCTTACCCTCTCCAGGAACAGTTAGTCTTTGTCCTACAAGATTAATTAGATCACGCTTACCAACTATATATGCGCCATTAGGAGTGATTCCTCCACCTAAATTTTTTATAAGTGAACCTACACAGATATCTGCACCTACTTCAATTGGTTCTTTTGTTGTGACAAATTCACAGTAACAATTATCAACTACAATTATTACATCTTTATTCACATTCCTTATTTTCCTTATTATGTTTTCTAATTTTTCTATGCTTATACTCTTTCTAGTAGAATATCCTTTAGATCTTTGTATATAAATTATTTTCAAATCTTTTTTACTAACTCTATCTATTATTTTTTCATAGTCAAAATCATTATTTATTAAATTAATTTCCTCATATTTAACTCCAAATTCTTTTAAAGAACTTGAATTTTTAACTATACCAATTACTTCATGTAAAGTATCATATGGTGTTCCACATATAGATAGCATAATATCATTTGGCCTGAGTAAACCAAATAAAGTAACACATAATGCATGTGTTCCAGATATAAACTGACCTCTAACTAAAGCATCTTCACTTTTAAAAATATCTGAATATACTTTTTCTATAACATCTCTTCCTAAATCATTATATCCATATCCTGTAGTACTATTAAAATGATACTCTGATACTCCTTCTTTATGAAAAGCATCAAGTACTTTTTTGCTATTAAAAAATACTACTTCATCAACCTTTTTTAGCTCTTTTTTTATTTTCTTTTCTGCACTATTTATATATTCTAATATATCCATATTACCCCTCCATTACTACTATACTTCCACTTTTTAAATTGCCTTCTATTAGTTCTAAAGCCTTAAAAGCAACTTCTCTGGGTTCTATTAATTTTTTTTGATCCACTCTATCCATCTCTTCTTTTAAATAATCCTCACTCATTTGTTTTATACTTTCAGTATTCACCCAATTTGGACAAAGTGCATAAACTCTTATATTTTCAAATTCTAAGGCAAAGGATTTAGTGAGATTTATAAGAGCAGCCTTTGATGCAGAATAATCCATATTAAGTTTCGTATATGTATCTATTCCATCAGTAGAAGATATATTTATTATGACTCCACCATCAATTACATTATATAATTTTTGAATAAGTAAAAAGGGTGCGATTAAATTAACCTCTAATACTTCCATAAATTCTTTTTTCGTTTTTTCATTGAAAGGACAGTCTAAACATACCGCTGCATTATTTACAAGGACATCTATTTTATCGTATTTATTTTTTATGGCTTTTGTAAATAAATCTATTTCATTTTCATTTTTTAGATCTATTTTATATATGTCCATATTAACACCAATAGCCTCTACTCTGCTTTTCAACTTAGCTACATCATCTAAGCTTGTATTATAAGTACCTATTATATTGTAACCATCTCGTGCAAATTCTAAAGCTATTTCTCTTCCAATACCCTTTGCACATCCAGTAATTAAAGCAACTTTTTTCATTTTTTCACTTCCTAGAGTATTATAACAAAACTTATAAAAAAAAGAAATTACTTTCCTTTAATTTTAACATAATTATTTCCGCTTTCATTAAATATTTCTGATATTTTGCACCTGGATTCACTTGCTTGATATATCTTAGGTGTTAAAACCATATGTTTTAATTCTATATACTCAAACTTATTATTATTAAAATGTATCTGCATATCTATAAATCCAGGTAATACTTCTTTTGTTTTATCTGGTGATATATAGCTTAATGTAGGAACACATATATAAAGTTTATCATAAATTTTAGTTTTCATCATATGTCCATGACCTACTAAAGATATTTTTGAATTTTGGGTAACAATTGGATTTTTATCAACACTAAGTTCATGCTCTAATAAAAGATTATCATCTTTAAGTTTTATAATGCCTTTACCAAAGCCTATTGGAACTATATCATATCTGGAATTAATTATTCTTTTTTGTATATCAATACCATCATAAAATAACGAATGATAGTCATGATTTCCTAAAATTATAAAATTATTTATATTTTTATCATATGGATATTTCTTCAATAAAAAATTTAACTGTTGTTCTAATGTTTTTAAACTTTTTTTATCACTTGAATAAATTCCTTCAAGTAAATCACCACAATTTAATATAATATTTATTCCCTCTTTAGATGCATATTCATATACAATTTTCAATAGATTAATATCTGAATCTATATTTCCTATTTGAATATCAGATGTTACTAAACATCTAAATGGTTTGTCTTTTTGAGTTAAAATAGTAACTTGATTACTAACTGGATTATAAAATTTTCTCCATATCTTATAATATATATCTGCATTATATGAATATCTTGAAATAACTTGATAACCATAATTTATTATCTGTCTAATTCTAACATATACTTGCTTTTCACTTAATCCCAGTAATATACTTATTTCTTTTAAACTTTTATTTTCCTCTATCATTTTTATAATTTTATTATTTATTTCAGTCATCTAATCACCCTATTGTAAGTATAACAAAAAAAGGTATATGATTTCAATACCTTTTATTTCCATTTCCAATTTTTTATTTCTTCTAAATCCTCACCATACTCTTTAATATATAATTTATGTTCTACAAGTTTATTTTTACACCATTGTACTAATCTAGAACCTCTATTTCTTAATTGTGGCAAATATTTTATAGCATCTATGACTAGATTGTACCTGTCTATTTTATTTTGTACTCTCATGTCAAATGGCGTTGTAATTGTGCCTTCTTCCTGATATCCATGAACATGTATATTTTCATTATCACGATTATATACTAATTGATGAATCAAAGATGGATATCCATGAAATGCAAAAATAATAGGTTTATCTTTTGTAAACAAAGAATTATATTCGTCATCACTTAATCCGTGTGGATGTTTTAAATTAGATTCAAGTCTCATTAAGTCAACGACATTTACAAATCTAATTTTAATTTCAGGAAAATTTTCTCTTATAATTGAAGTTGCGGCTAAAGCCTCTAAAGTTGGAGTATCCCCTGCACATGCCATGACTAAATCTGGTTCACTATCCTGATCATTACTAGCAAAATCCCATATACCAATACCGTTAGTACAGTGCTTTATAGCCTCATCCATAGTTAACCATTGTGGACGAGGATGTTTAGATGCAACTATTACATTAATATAATTTTTACTTCTTATACAGTGATCAAAGCAAGAAAGTAAGCAATTAGCATCTGGTGGCAAATACATTCTTACAATATCTGATTTTTTTGTAACTAAATGATTTAAAAACCCTGGATCTTGATGTGTATAACCATTGTGGTCTTGTTGCCAAACATGCGATGTTAAAACATAATTTAGAGACGATATTTTTTGCCTCCAAGGAAGTTCACTCGTTACTTTTAACCATTTTGCGTGTTGACTCGTCATAGAATCTACTATCCTAATAAAAGCCTCATATGAGTTAAAAAATCCGTGACGACCTGTTAATAAATATCCCTCAAGCATCCCTTCACAAATATGTTCAGAAAGTATAGAATCTATAATTCTTCCACTAGATGATACAAATTCATCATTTTGAATTATTAATCCATTAAATTGCCTATTAGATTCTTCAAAAATATGATTAAGTCTATTTGACATTGCTTCATCAGGGCCAAATACTCTAAAGTTTTTTGACTCTTTATTATATTTTATTATATCACGAACAAAAGTTCCTAATTCCATCATATCCTGTGCTTCAATACTACCAGGATAATCAACTTTAACACCATATTCTTTAAAGTCTGGCATTCTAAGTTCTTTTAATAGCAAACCTCCGTTAGCAATGGGATTTGATCCCATTCTTCTATCTCCTTTAGGGCATAATTCCTTTAATTCGCTCTTCAATGTCCCATTATTATCAAAAAGTTCCTCTGGCTTATAACTTCTCATCCATGATTCTAATTGTTTTATATCATCTTCTTCTTCTATCATTATTGGAACTTGATGAGCTCTAAAAGAACCTTCCACCTGTTTACCTTTTACAATTTTAGGCCCTGTCCACCCTTTAGGTGTCTTAAGAACTATCATAGGCCATATAGGTCTAGCTGAATTATCATTAAATGTTTCTTTGATTTGTTTTATCATAGAAATACATTCTTCAAGTGCTTCAGCCATTCTTTCATGCTTTTCATATACATCTAGATTATTATCTATTTCTACTATTATTGGCATATATCCACAACCATAAAAGAAAAACTTTAATTCTTGCTCAGAAATTCTTGAAAAAATTGTTGGATTGGATATTTTATATCCATTTAAATGTAAAATTGGTAAAACGACCCCATCTGTTTTAGGATTAATAATTTTATTTAATTGCCAAGAAGTAGCAAGTGGTCCAGTTTCAGCTTCACCATCTCCAACTACACAAGCAACGATTAAATCTGGATTATCTAAAACAGCTCCATATGCATGAGATAAACTATATCCAAGTTCTCCACCTTCGTTTATAGAACCCGGTGTTTCTGGGGCAACATGGCTAGATATTCCTCCTGGGAATGAAAATTGTTTAAATAACTTTCTCATCCCTTCTTCATCTTCTGTAATATTAGGGTATATATCTGTGTAGGATCCTTCTAAATAAACATTTGAAACTATAGAATTCCCACCATGCCCTGGACCTGATATATATATCATATTAAGATCATGTTCTTTAATTATTCGATTTAAATGTGTATATATAAAATTTTGTCCTGGAACTGTTCCCCAGTGCCCAACTATTTTTTTCTTAATATCATCCTTTGTTAAAGGTCTTTTAAGTAATGGATTATCAAGCAGATAAAGTTGCCCAACTGATAAATAATTTGCTGCTCTAAAATATGCATCAAGCTTTAACGCCATATTTTCACTAAGTATTTTTGTCATTTTATCACCCTCTTTATTCTACATACATTATATATTATTTTCTGTATAAATACAATAAAAAACACTTAATTTATCTTAAAGTTATCTTAAGTGTTTTCGTTTTTTCAAGATTTTCCAATTCCTTATTTAGAATATTCTTAGTATTAATTACTGCATTCTTAAAATCTATATTTTTATCCAAAAATTCATATTTTTTGCTCATGCAATCCCATAGTTGTTGATGATTCTCTATATATGTTTCGTCCAAATGTCTAGTAGATACATCATCAATATTTATTTTATTCCTATCAATTAACATATGATAAAAGAAATATGATAGTCTATCACTATTATAGTTACCCTTACTTAGATTATATATATCATAAAAATCTTTAACTCTTGTATTTAGTACATTGCTTTTATTACTTTCTACTACTATACAAAGTTTTTCTGCTAAATGTTCTTCGTATGAAGGTGTATAAATATAAAAATAGTTATCATTTTTAAATATTGGTTCAACTCTTTTGTAATCCTTTTCATACATTGTTTTTGATAATTCTTGAAAATCTATAGAAATTTGATGTTTAATTTTTCCAAAATTAGCAACTATATGTATTTTGTAAATACCCGTTTTTGTTCTTTTGGGTATATCAGTTAATTCATAATATAATTTCTCATTTTCAATATACATAGCTTTATATAAAGTAATTAATGGATCATTATGATAACTAGTGGACACTAAATCTATATCAGTAATAGGTCTCGTCATTTTATTTAAATGGGTTATTTCAGAAAAACTCCCTTTAACATATAAATTATTATAACAAGTTTTATTAATCCTTTCGAGAAGCAATCTTGAAAAATAAGTATTATATGTGTTAAAAATAGATATTCCAAGTCTTTTTGATTCACTTTTAAGAAACGCTTTTAATTTATCGTCATTTTCAAAATTCATAAAATCACCATCCGCCATAGGTGATATATTATCAAAAAATGCATCAAAAGTAAATATTAAATTTATTTATTATTCTCTGTATGTAGAATAAAATATTAAATTCTCGTTTTATTGAATAAGGAGAAATAAGTTTTATAATAAATATCGTTTCATTTG
>CANPYQ010000001.1 GCA_947588865.1 uncultured Bacilli bacterium | reverse complement strand
ATACTGTCATAGAGTTCTTTATAACTTGTCCACATAAATTTCACCTCCAATCTATAACCACATATTATATACCAAAACACAAAAAATACATAATAACCATGGGGTCACTATGTATTATATATTTTTAAAATGAAATTGACTACAGTCAATTTCATTTATTATTCTTTATTATATTCTTCAAATATAGCATCTTCAAACATTTTTCTTGTTTCAGCATTAATTGGATGAGCTATATCATGATATTCACCTTCAGCATTTTTTCTGCTAGGCATAGCTATAAATAAACCATCTTTACCTTCAATTATTCTAATGTCACGAATTACAAAACAATCATCTAAAAGTACAGATGCTATCCCTTTCATTCTCGTATCATCATTTTTTTTGTGAACATTGACTGACGTAATCTTCATAAAACCATCTCCTTTTGTTATCATTCACATGTTAAGTATATAATAAACAAATTAAAAATGCAAGTATTATTTTATAACTTTTATTATATATTTAAATATTTTAACTATAAAATTACATATATCTATCTTTTAATGATCTGTCTATTTCTTTTTTCAAATCTTTTTGTTTAATTGACTCTCTTTTATCATAATTTTTTTTCCCCTTACCTACGCCAAGTAATATCTTTGCCCTATTACTTTTAAAGTACAACTTTAGAGGAACTAAGGTATAACCACTAATTTCAATCTTATCTCTTAATTTTAGTATTTCCTTTTTATTAAGTAAAAGCTTTCTTGTTCTTCTTTCTTCATGGTTAAATATACTCGCATTGTCATATTTTCCTATGTACATATTAATCAAAAATACTTCATTATTTTTTATGACTGCATAACAATCTTTTAAATTGGCAATTCCTTCTCTAATAGATTTTATTTCTGTTCCTTTAAGTGCAATACCACATTCTATTTCTTCTTCTATAAAATAATCAAAATATGCCTTTTTATTATTAATTTCAATCATATGATACCTCGGATGTTACAATATCCATGTATTGCTGTTTTATTGCCTCGTGATTTGTTAATATATCATCAGTTAAATTATCAAAAGGTATTACTTTATAGTTTTTACAATTACTAGTTGAATAAGTATACAATAATTTATAATTTACATTTTCAAATGATACTTTATCTTCATTAACTACTATATCCATTCCTACCATTAAGCCAATTATTTTATCTATTCCAAGTGGACTTTGACCAGATATAAAGTTACCAAGTGAATATATTACAAGAGTATCCCCTACATAATCTACTGGCTGTATAACGTGTGGGTGAGAACCTATTATAAGATCTACACCTAAGCTAGATAAATACTCTGCTTCTCTTTTTTCAGATTCTGTCGGAACATTTGTATATTCTTCTCCCCAATGCATTGAAACTATTACAACATCTACCTTATCTTTTACGCTTTCAATATCAATTTTTGCTTGTTCATCTGAATAAACATTTACTAAATACTCTTTACCGGTTGGAACTGGAATTCCATTAGTCATTTCTGTGTAAGCTATAAATGCATATTTTATTCCATTTTTTTCATAAATTTTTATATCATTTCTATTTTCAAATGAATCTGATTGTCCACTTACTACTACATCTTTATCTCTCCAAAAATTTACAGAATAAAGTATTCCTGCTTCTCCTTTATCCATAGAATGATTATTAGCAAGACTTACTAAATTAAATCCTATATCCATTAAATTTAAAGCTATTTCATCTGGAGAATTAAATGTAGGATAATGTGATACTCCTAAATTTTTCCCACCTATTATTGTCTCTTGATTATAATATCTTAAATCATAATCTTTGATAAGCGGTTCAATATCGGTAAACATCTTACTAAAATCATAATTTCCACCGCCAATATCTGCGTCCATATATACTGCGCCGTGTATTAATGCATCACCTACAGCTACTAAAGACATTCTTTTTTCTTTAGGTGGTTCTGGTTGCTTTTCTTCAACTTTGTTATCTTTATCTTTTGATTTATTAGTAGAATCATGGTTTATAAATAATATCCCAAATATTATTAATCCTATAATAAATAAAAATAATAATACTGCAATTAATACTTTGCCTTTTTTTACTCTTCTTTTTTTCATAATTAACCTCCATTTACAATACTTATATACTCTTTATTTATATTTTCATAATTATTTAATAAATCATTATTTAATTTGGAAAATGGTATAACTTTAAAATTTGTACTGTTTTCCGCGTATGAAAGTATTAATTCTTTATATATATTTTCAAATGTTACCTTACCATCATTAACTACTATATCCATTCCTACCATTAAGCCAATTCCTTGATTAAGTCCAACTGATAATTGATTTGATATAAAATTACCTAAAGAATATATAACTAATGTATCACCTACATAAGTAACTGGTTCGACAACATGTGAATGGTGACCTATTATAAGATTCACACCTAAACTAGATAAATATTCAGCTATTTGACGCTGGGATTCTGTCGGTGTATTTGTGTATTCTTCTCCCCAGTGCATCGAAACAATTATTACATCCACATCATCTTTTACTTTTTCTATATCTTCTTTTACCTTTTCAGCACTATATCTATTTACTAAATATTCTTTATTTAATGTGCCATTTAAAACTGTCGTATAAGCAAAGAATGCATATTTTATTCCATTTTTTTCATATATTCTAACTTTATTTCTATCCTCCATATTAGAATATGAGCCCGCTGTTATAACATTTTTAGTTTTCCAATAACTATTAGAATAAAGAATTGCATCTTCACCTTTATCTGTTGCATGATTATTAGCTAAACTTATTAAATTAAATCCTAGATTTACGATTTCATCCCCTATTTCATCTGGAGAATTAAAACTTGGATATCCACTTATACCTAAAGCAGTTCCACCAATAATTGATTCTTGATTACAAAATTTTAAATCATAATTTTTTAGTATAGGTTCTATTTCTGTAAACATTTTATGAAAATCATAAGTTCCGTCACTTTTTAAAGCATCTTTATATACACTTTCGTGTATTAACACATCACCTACAGCTATTAAAGACATTTTCTTTTCGCTTGGAAATTCTTTTTCTCCATTATTTACAGGTTGATTAACTTTTTCTTTATTTTTATCAATATTATTTTTATTTTCACATTTAATTAACATTACTGTACATATGATTAAAAATATAATTATAAAAACAAATATATAAACACCTTTTTTTAGTCTTCTTTTCATCATACCACCATCAATATTATAAAACAAAAAAGAGATAAAGTCTATCTCTTTATAGTAAAATCAATAGTATGATTTAATTTACTCGCACTTTTAACTATTACTTTAACTTCATCACCTAATCTATATCCTCTTTTATTATTATTTCCTATAAGTGAGAATGTAGATTCATCATACATATAATAATCATCAGTTAAATCATCTATCCTAACTAATCCCTCTATTTTATTAGATAATTCAACAAACATACCGAAACTTACTACACCAGATACTATGCCATTAAACTCTTCTCCTATATGTTTTTCCATATATTCCGCCATTTTCATATCATCTACTTCTCGCTCACATTCAATAGATGCACGTTCACGTTCTGATGTATGTTGCGCAATATTTACTAACCTTTCATCCCAATAATTTACTGTTTCTTTATTTAAATTACTGTTAAACATATAAGCTCTAAGAAGTCTATGTACAGTTGTATCTGGATACCTTCTAATTGGTGATGTAAAATGAGTATAGCATTTACTTGCAAGTCCAAAATGTCCTATATTATTTTTATCATATATTGCTTTTTGCATACTTCTTAAAAGTAATGAAGATAGTATTGGATACTGTTTAACATCTTTTAATTCATCAAGTAATTCTTGCATAGACTTAGGAGTAATTTTTTTAGGTCTTTTTACATTATGTCCAAGCAAATGTACGAAGTTTAAAAAATTATTAATTTTTTCTTCGTTTGGTTCCCCATGAACACGATATATAAATGGATATTCCATATATGTTATATGACGAGCTACTGTTTCATTAGCGGCAATCATAAAATCTTCAATCAAATTTTCACCTTTACCACGATTTCTTAATACAACATCAATTGCTTCACCATTTTCATCTGTTATAATTTTAGCCTCATCTATCGCAAAATCTATATAACCTTTTTTTATTTTATTTTTTCTAAGAATATCAGCAAGTTCACTCATAAGTTTTAAGCTATCAGCATATTTTTCATATCCCTGTGGAATTATATTATCTTCTAAAATACTATTAACTTTATTATAAGTCATTTGTATATTAGATTTAATAACACTTTCAAAAATATCATATTCAACTATTTCACCAGTTAAATCTATTTCCATAACACAGCTAATAGCAAGCCTATCTACATTTGGATTAAGAGAACAAATTCCATTAGAAAGTTGGTGTGGAAGCATTGGTATTACTGTATTAGCAAGATATACACTTGTTCCTCTTTTAAA
Organism: uncultured Bacilli bacterium; assembly: GCA_947588865.1. Classification (GTDB taxonomy): domain Bacteria; phylum Bacillota_I; class Bacilli_A; order RF39; family UBA660; genus UMGS1613. Next base: position 32,399 of record CANPYQ010000001.1, on the reverse strand, counting down.
TGCTTCATTATCTAAAGGAGTATTTTCTTTTACATAATAGCTAACATCAGCTATATGAACCCCAAGCTTATAATTACCATTTTCTAATTTTTCTATAGAAACAGCATCATCAATATCTTTTGTATCATCACCATCTATAGTAAAAATCATTTGATTTCTTAGATCAACCCTTCCATTATATTCAGTATCGAGTACATGATCAGGGATATTCTTTAACTGTTCTAAAACATCTTTAGGGAATTCATCTTCTATCTCATATTTTGCTGCTATACTTAAAATATCAACACCAGGATCATCTACATGACCTAATATTTTTACTATAACACCTTTATAATTAGTATTATCAATTTTATTTAAAAGTCTAACGACAACTTTATGCCCACTTACTGCTCCCAAAGTTTTATCAGAATCAACTATAATGTTAATATTAACTTTTTTATCATCTAGATCAATTAGACATTTATTATTTTTAAAATATACTTTACCGACAAATTGTTTTAACTTTCTTTCCACTATTCTAACTATTCTTCCCTCTAATTTAAGACCTTTTTTAGAGGTTATTTCAACTATTACTTCATCATTATTTATAGCTCCATTAAGGTTGTCCTCTTTAATAAATACATCCTCATCACCTTCGATATCAACAAATCCATATCCCTTTTTAGTGGAAAGTAATTTTCCTATTTTTAGATTGCTATTATCAAATAACATATATTTATCTTTTTTAGTTCTATAAATTTTATATTCTTCCTCTAATTTATTTAATGTCTTTAATAACTCTTTTAATTGATCTACACTATTAAAATTTAATTTATTTTCTATTTCATATACATCAAATGCTTTATTTTCTTCGCTCAATATTTTGATAATTTTTTCTTCCATATTATCACCAATTATATTATAATTTATTTTATCATTCACTTTCAAGTAATTTAATATATTTGTATTAAATATTCGTAAAAATATGTAAAGAAAAGGAATTATAAATCCATAATCCCACATGCATCTGGGGTAAATCCCATTTTATCTAATATAAATACTAATACAAAAGGTACTATAAAGATAAGTGCTGCTGATATCAACCTTTTTACAAACCTTGATTGAGCTTTTTTCATTTCATCATCTTTTTCAGATGCAATAGCTCTAATAAAATCAATAATACCTAAAATTATTACAACTGTTGGTATTATATATTTTACCCAATTGAATATATTTCTAATCCAAATAATCAATCTATCTGAAAATGAACAATCATTTGAAATTACAGATTGATGCGTTTTTATATATAAATCCCTTAATTTTTGTATAGAATTATTAACATGTAAACACGACTGTATACAAGAATCCGTTGCATTATAACCCTGATTTTGAGTTATATTTCTACAAACATTTTTTAAATTATCTGATTTTCTATTTACCTCGGATAATGCATTACTTCTACAACTAGAAACCGATGCTTTGTTACCACTACAATTACCATAGTCATTATATGAGTGTGCTATATCAGAATACATTTCTTCAAATTTAGAACATGAATATACAAAATTAACATCATTATTGGATGCATCTGATACATCAATTTCTTCATCTTCACCATTTTCATTTTTAATTGTCATTTTAGATACATCGACTGTATAACAAACCTCACTCTTATTCGAAATAAATTCCCAAAACCAATCAAGTCCTTTATCGCCAATATCATATTCAAAAGAGCCATTTTCATCTAATACATTAGGATCCATTGTAGATGCAAATATTCCCATTTGACCATTGCTCAATGTACAAAGAGTAATAGAACCAAAGCATTGATTATCATCAGTTAGCATTTTAGAATTTAAATAAAAATCAGAAACATTATAAAGATCTCCCTGTTTCTCATGTTCATATGATATAGTAAGTTTACCTTGATCATCTCGTGCTGTCGTTATATGTAAAATACCTTTACCGGAACTTGAGAGATCATTATTTCTAGTTAGATTATATTCGCAAGTAGCAGCACTAATTTTACCTATATTTATAAATAATAACATCGTAAATATGATCATAACACTAATTCTTTTCATGGATACCTCCTTATACAAAAATATTTATAAATATTTTTGTTAACGCATTTTTATAAAACCTTCTGTTGATGGATTTATTACATTTTTAATAAATGTACTAGACATATCATAAATGTTTAACGCACCATCTTGTAATTTATATTTAAAATTATTATATAATTTATACCTTTTTACTTGCTTTTCTCTACTAGAAAGTAATTTACTCATTTTTAACTCTAATCTATTTATTGCTTGTTTTGAATAATTTTTATCCTTTAATTTGTCTATTTTTAATTCTGTTTCCGTAATCTTTTTATATATTTTAGTTAGCTTAGAAGATTTATTATATTGAACTAATTTTTTTGATGTAACATCTAAAAAAGATTGAGCTCTATTTAACTTAGTATATAAAGCTTTGAGTTCTAATGAATGAATTACTGATTCTACTTTTGAAATTTTTTCATTTTCTTTTTTAGCTATTAACTGTTTTATCAACTCTACTTGATTTTTATATTTCAAATAAGCAATTTTTAAATTATAATTATTATTTGGATTATTTAATAATTCATTTATCTGTGCTTCAAGTTTTTTATTATAAAATGTTATTAAATCACTTTCACTAGTAGTTACATCTTCCACCCTTAATTTTGGAGGAGTCATAATCAATTTTATTTTCCTTCCAGCTTTAGCCAGTAATCCTAATCCAGAATTAAGTACATATACACTTGAACTGGCTATCCTTTTTCCAAATTTAGATGCTTCCATTCTTGCTTTTTGTTTTTTATATAATGAAGAGTCAGAATATATATTTCTGCTTAATTGTTTTTCTAACTCAGAGTCATATAATTTCTTAGATTTTGGATCTGACAAAATATCATATATCTCACGTATTTTTCTCTTTTCTTCTGCTGTTTTTGCTTGTAAATATGCTTTATTTGTTATATCGAATATCTGATCTGAAGTTAAACTTTTTACATAATTTAAATCAGAAACATCAAAATTAAATTTAGGCATTAATCCTAAAAGTTCATAATAATTTTCTTTTAATTCCATATATATTCCCTCACCTATTACATATAGTATATCATACTTTGTTATTTTTTTTAATTATTTTATAATTGATTTATAAATTTTTTTGTTAATAATTGGTAACCTTCCGTATTCTCAAAGTAATAACTTAAGGATATTAATATTGAGCCTAAAAATGCAACAATAATATCTTTCATGGTATCGCTTACACCAGTTAAAGCAACTCTTTGTGGATCAACATTAAAATAATAACTTGATAAATATTCAAATATTTCCCAAAGTGATGCTACCATAAGTGAAAAAGCAATTATAAATAGTATATTGAATAATAAATTATGTCTATTTTTTACTTTTTCAAGTATATAAATTGCAATAAAACTGGTTATAATTCCAGATAAAAAATGTATAAATTTATCATACCAAAAAATTTGCCCATAAAGTTCACAGGTTACACCTAAAAAATGTGACATAAATATAAATAATATATAAATAAAATTTATCCCATCATTTATTTTTATTTTAAATATTCCTTTTATTATATAAAGTAAATTTATTGTAAATATTATAGAAATATCTTTAAGAACAAAAATTATATTAGTATCTTTTGTAATAACAAAATATAAACTACCTATAATTGATACTAATATTAAAAATATGTTAATTTTCCTCATCATCTAAATTTTTCATCTCCACTTGATTTATACTATTAAATCTATTCGTAATTTTAGTAGTTGTTGTATGTATATCTTTTACATCTTTGCTTACAGTTTCTATACTTCTATAAAGTTTATCCCATCTGTCTTTATATCTTTTAAATTCTTCATCTAATAATCTTAATTCACTATGAATTACTTTAGCAAACTTATCCCTTTCAATATTTTTAATTATAATTTGTATAGTTGTTAAAGTACTAATTAAAGTAGTAGGACTCGTTATCCATACCCTTTTTTTGTATGCATATTCTAATATATCTGTATGGTAAGCATTTACTTCAGCAAATATTGCCTCAGCTGGCAAAAATAATATCGCCTGATCACTGGTAATTCCAGGTATTATATATTTACTACTTATTGCATCAATATGTTTTTTCATATCTGTTTTAAACATTTTTTCAGCTTGGTTGCGAATAGCTACACTATTATTTTTATCTACCATTATTTGATAGTTCTCTAAAGGAAACTTTGAGTCTATAGCAATTAAACCTAAGGGTTCAGGTGTAAATAAAACAGCATCTGCAATAGTTCCGTTATTAAAACTATATTGCATTTGAAATATTTTAGTATTATTTTTTCCAAATACATTTGATAAAATATGCTCAAGATTTACCTCGCCATATATACCCCTTGTCTTTTTATCAGTCAGTACTCCCTGAAGTGATATTATATCTCCGGATATAGTATCTATTTTCTTTTGAGCTTCATCTATTTTAGATAGTCGCTCTAAAACATTTGTAAATGTTTTATTAGTTTTCTCAAAATTTTCATCTAATCTTTCATTTACTTTATCATTAATAAGTCTTAATCTATTATCGAGTCTTTCTGTTTGATTATTAAAATCACTTGTAAGGCTCCTAGAAAAATCATTTTTAAACTCACCTATTTCTTTAATCATACTTATTTGTAACTTATTAATTTTTTCTTCCATACTATTATTTTTTTTACTAAACATTATAATAATTAATATTAGTATTATTATTAATAGACTTAATATTATATATTCCATTACTATCACCATATATATTATATCATGAAAATAAAAAAATAAGATAAATTAATATCTTATTCATTTAAAATCCATGCCTCATATCCACCAGTTACATTAACAACATTATAACCATTATTTTGTAATATTTGACATAATTTCCTACTTTGCATTCCTTTCTGACAATAAATATAATATTTTTCATTCTTATTTAAATATTTATTTGAATTTATAAGTAATTGTTCCATAGGTATATTTATTGCATTTAAAATATGTCTACTATTATATTTTTCTATACTCCTTATATCAATTAAATTTATATTATTTAATTTCTTCAGTTCAGATACAGAAATACTGTTTATCATATAACCACCCTAATACAATATATGTATGTATTAATTTTTTATAAAGTTTAAAAGTTTACTCATTTGAAAAAAATCATCTTTATTTGTGGGTTATTTAATAATATAAATAAAGTCAAATTTAAAGCAAAAGTCCTTTAAATATAAGTATCTAAAGAACTTTTAATTTATAAATTATTCATCTGCAAAAAAGTCATCAAAGAACTGATCATCTGTAATTCCATTTTTATCAATTTTTTCTTGTTCATATTTTTTATTTTCATCAATTTTGTTTGTATCGTTACTACTACTTATATTCTGTTCAATTTTAGCGTCTTTAACAGAAGTATTTTGATTTGATTCTGATTTAGCCTTTTCTTGTCTTTCTTCTTCCTCTAATTCGGCTATTTTAGCATCTATTCTTTTAACTAAATCGTCAACATTAAATCCCCCTACATTAGAAGATTTTTGCATATCTTGAAATGGATTAAATGAAGGAGCTGGTGCGAAAGGCATTGACATATTTTCAAAACCATTTTTAGGTTCTCCACCTAGCATATTATTAATCTTTTCTTCTCTTTTTTTATTAACAAAAGCTTTTATGTCAAATGTTTTTACTGGACATTTTTCTCTTAATGGATATGTTGCCTTAGGAAAACTGTGGCCCCAATTCATTTGATAATTTGGAGTTAATTTAGTTTTAAAAGGCATTGTTCTAAGTCTTAAAATAATTGTTTCCCACTGACTTAATCTTTGTAAATCACTTACTGTAACAAGTGGTGTTGATGATGTCTTCTCTTTTTCTTTTGATTTAACTTCTCCACACATCTTACTAATTTCTTCAAGTGCTGAAAGTTCTGTACTTATCAGATAAACAATATTACCACAGTTACCCTTAATAGTTTCACCATTTTCTTTCCCATATACTTCATAAAGTTGAGCAAAGTTTTGTATTATAAAGGTAAATCTTATATTTCTTGAACGAGCAGCTGTTACCATTGTTGTAACGTCCTTCAAAGGAGGCATATTGGCAAACTCATCCAATATAAAGTTTGTCCTATGAGGTAGTTTTCCACCTGATTCTTGCGCTACTGAAATCAATGTTTCATAGCACTGTTTTAAAAATATAGTTACCAAAGAATGATATGTAGTTTTTTCATCTTGTATAACGATAAATACAGCTGTTTTTTTTCTCCCTATATCACGCATATCAAAATCATTATTAGATAACATTTCAGAAAGATTAGCACGTGATGCAAATAATTGTATTTTTTGTTTAAATACAGATAAAATACTACCTTTTGTTTCACTCGGAGCCATTAAAGTAGAAGATGCTTTTGTATATGCAGTTCCTCCTGGATCTTTATAACTGAAATAATCTTTTACATATGTAGTATTTGCTAATTTTTCTTCACCAACAGTAGTCATTAAACTAATACTATTTAAATTTATCTCTGACGGATCAGCATCCTCAAAAAGTGCACATGCAAGTCCTGCAAAATAATCCGCGGAAGTATTTTCCCAGAATGGATCTTGTCCTTTAGCACTAGGATCATGAAGGATATTTGCAGCAAGATCTTCAAGCAACTCAACAGATTTGTCTATATTTCCATCTTTATATAACGAATAAGGTAAATACATTGGATTCCAGGCATTACCTTGTTGTGGATCACGAAAATTTAATAAAACTATATTATATCCTAAACTTTTTAAATAATTAGAAGTGTTTTCATATATTTCACCTTTAGGGTCTGTTATTATCATAGACTCATCATGCTTGGCAAGTAAATTAACCATTGGCAAAACAGTTGTTTGAGTTTTACCTGCACCTGTAGATCCTATAACTAGATTATGATACCCACCATTGTCAACCCATACCTTTTTTGGATTCATAATTAGTGGAATACCTGCAGCATCTGATTTTGGAGCAAGTGGATCTACAGCTTTTACATCTAATCCATTTTGTACTTCTTTTTCTTTTGCCCATCTAGCATAATTTTTTTCCTTCTTTTGCCCTATAGATATACCTATTCCAGTTGCATCATCTTCTTTTTCCAAAAAGATGGACTTAACTCCAGCAAAAATAGCTACTAAACCTGCAAAAAAGAATACTATAGTTGTAGCCAAATTCCTAGGTAAAAATGCCAAAAATAAATTAATTGTTAAAGACTCCCCATTTAAAAATTGTGAAACATTTGACACTGCAAATGCAACAACAATTAACCAAACAAATGCAAATATACAAAATATTAACATATCCCTAGAATCAGCTCTAAATCTTAATTTCATGATAATCACCTAAATTTCTACTGTATAATCATCTAAAAATACCACATATTGCATAACCCCTTTAGTTTTAAATATGTATAAATTATTATTCTGATCATATGCTCCAAATATTATATACCCATCTTTTTCTTGTTTATAATATCTTGTGAGATTATATGTACTATAATTTAGAGAATTTACATAATTAATATAATTCTCTTTATTTCCAAATTTTTCATTTCTATAATTTTCATCTAAAGAATTATAAGCTTTATCAATATCATAATACATATTATATACATAATCATTTAAATATATTTTTACCATTGACTCATCAGATACATAAGTTGGAATATATTCATTAACTTTATAGTCTTTAAGATATTGATTATAATTATCGGAATTATTACCGAAAATTGTTTTAAATAAAAAGTAAACTAAACCAAATATTACTACGATTATAGCAATAATAACTACACTTTTAATAGATTTACTATTCATCATATTCACCACCATTGAATATTTCACCTGAATATGGCTCAACTGAAAAAGTCTTATTGGTAGAATCTAAATAAACGATAAAATATTTTTCATTAGAAGACTCAGAATCAATTGTTCCATCTTCATCCATCTGATTTTTTTCTATATTACCATAGACATAATATTTAGTAATATTTTTGTTTAACCTTTCATAATACATTTTTTGTGACACAAAAGTTGAATCAGCATCCACAGAACCGATTATTTCTATAACATTATTTTCATTCACTTTATTTTTCTTTTTATAATTTTCATCTAAAACGAGCAACAAACTTTGTTTATCATTTGAAGATAAATACGTAATAAATCTATATAAACAAGAATTAACAGTATAAAAATTACTATAATTTGTTACTATATTTATACTTTTTTTATCTTCATTTTTATTATTCACTACATTCGAAACTATTAAAATAATTACTGCAATAACAGCCAAAATAATAGCTATTAATTTAGATTTATCTTTCATAAATTCTCCTAACTAGCATATACATATTCGCCTGTATGAAACAAAGTCCATTCTGCCTTTCTTCTTTTAGATAATCCAGCTTCAAACCCAGAACCAGGGCTAGTACCTCTGAAAAACCAATTTTCAAAAAATTCTTGTGTATTTCCATATTTTTTATAAGCATTTACAAATCCAGAAATATTACCCATATTATACATTTGTGAAATTAATGCATCTATTTGATAAATTTCAAGTTTTATAGAATTATCAGAAATCGTATTTTCAATATAATTTCTGTTATAGTCAATTATATCTAATTCAACTTGATCAACTATTGAAATTGGAAGTGTATCACCAACAGATAAATTTCTTACTTCATATCCATATTTTTGAAAATACTGCCAACAATTTTCTAAAGTAACTCCATGGCCTACACTCCTCATACCATCTCCAATATTTATAATTTTATAACTATCACCAACTATACCAGTATTCCCTTCATAACTGTTTATAAAATCATAAATTTTTCCGCTACCACTAAATATCATTCTTGGAGTGTCCGCCGATACATAATTTAATGGATCTACAGTCGCAGAATATGCATTCTGACCTTCTCGTACTTCAAAGTGAAGATGATTACCTGTGGAATTTCCACTACTACCCATTTTACCTATAACTTGTCCTTGCTCAACAGAATCTCCAGCTTTAACCGTTATAGAGCCTTCATACATATGTCCATACAAAGTATAATTACCATCACTATGTTGTATTACAACATAATTTCCATATCCACCACCACAGTTGGATAAAGAACTACTAGATGGACAATTATTCTGAACATCAGCAGTTGGATATACAACTACTCCAGATTTAGATGCAATTATATTTACATTATTAGAAGAATTAGCATCTGATATATCTATCCCTGAGTGCAATTTTTTACCTCTATTAAATGGGTCCTCTCTATATCCAAAATTAGATGTTATACCGGTAACTAATGGATCCCCTTTTGCATAAATAATTCCATTTACTTCTATGGTTTCTTCACTACCTATTGGCCACCAATATGAATTTGAAGTAGCCTCATGCACTACAGCTAATTCACTTTTAATATCATCTCCCGCTAAATCTTCATATTGTTCCTTTGCATCAAATATTTCAACTATCATATCATTAATCTGTGATTCATTTTTTGAATCTATATATTCGTAAGCTCTTACATTATTATAAAATAAAAAATAAAATAAAGCTACAGTAAGTATATTAAATTTTATAAATTTTTTGAACACAATCCCACCTCAAACTATATTTTATTTTCTTTTGAACCCTTTTTATATACAACTAAACCGACTATTGAAAGTATAATTATTATAAATATTACTATTATTATAGTTGTTATCGTTTCTTTATTAATACCTTTATCTACTTTTATATTTATATCTAAATTATCTAAATTGTCTTTATTAACATGCCAAGTATATGTGTTACCATTTACCTCATCGGCATTATGTGATAAAACTTTATTATTTGTCTTAATGTTTATATCTAAAGAATCACTATACAAGCAATAAAATCTACCATAAGCATGTATATAATAATCATCTTCGTATGAAAATTCATAATTATCAAAACATAATTTTAAAGAATTTGAATTATAAAATTCTTGTTCATTATATTTGTAACTCATATCTACATTTATATAATTATCTAAATAAGTAACTCTTTTTTTATATAGAGCTTTATCATCTGAAAAAATTGCAGAATAGTCTTTATTTAAAAACGGAGTTATTTGATCATCTAGCTCTATTTCAGGGTACGGAGAAGATGTAGGTATTTCATTTTTATTAATAGTTGCATTGATATTTTCTTTAAAACTATTATTACTTATTTCCAAATTGTAATTAGATGTACAACCACTTAGCAAAAATACTATTAACAAAAATATTAATAATTTTTTCATATTACCTCCTAATACCAAGAGCCAAATCCTATAACTCGACAGTCATTAATATCATAGCTTTTTTTTCTTATTGTATCGCTAGAATTTCCTTCTATAGTATATATAGTACCATTCTCATACTTTTCTACTAAAGCAGTGTGATCTTGAGTATCTGAAGAAATATCATAGTAATTTGCCTCCCAATCAAAGAATATATAATCCCCTGGCTTAGGTACATATTTATTATTACTATTATTTTTTCCAGCTAAACGACTACAATTATCATTATAATAAAAATTTATATTTTCTTTAGTACTATTATTAAAGAGTCTTATATATGTTCCTGTTCCAGCCGATCCGAAAGGTACTATATCATCAACTAAAGTCTTACCATCTACTGAAGTATTGAGTCCTAGCCACCATACAAACATAGCACACCAAGGAGTCCCAGGAGCATATCCCATTGCATTTGTATATTTAATTCCGTCATTATATCCCTGATTTTCAGCATACTCTTTATTTGCAAGCTCAATCATAGCTTTAGCAAATGGATTAACAATATCTGATGTCGAATTACTTATTGAATTATCATTATTTTCGCTACTTGTATTATTGTTAACTTTTTTACTACAATCATAATGTATATCAACGCTTGACAACGTAAGATTTTCATCTATGTAATATTTTTTTTCTAAAAATTCTCTTAAAAATTCCGTATACTTTTCCCTATCAAATTCTAATGTAACATCACTTGTTCCATATGTTTGACCTTCATCACAAGTTAAGGTTTGTGTACCTATTTCATTATCTTTTAAAATATTGCTTTTTGTTTTATTACCCGAAGAATCTTTACAATATTCTTCAACTTGTTGTGATACCATATGTTGAGCTAAAACTTCCATGTCATGTGAACTATCATCTCTATTTGTGGAATAAGAACTCCAATTTTTACAAAAAGAATATTCATTAGGGTCTATATCATTACCTTTATCTTCAGAACTTAAATTGGATTCAAAAACGACATTCATATCACTAGATTGTATAGTAAGCGTCGACATTAAAAGTGGCAAATCTAAATAGACACCATAGTAATCTCTATATGTAATATAAATCTTATACATTTTATAATAAAAATCATATACCATTCTTTCATTATAATTTTTACTATCATCATTTATAGATGGATAAAAGTCCTCTAAATTATCAAGTATATCCGCTCCATAATCTTTTTCAATATAATATAAATTATTATCATCTTGAACATCTTCAGTTACTTTTTTTGTTTTTATTAGATTAGAACTATCTAACTTTGATTTTGAAAATTTCAAACTGTCTGAATTATCTATAAAAATATCAAAAGCAACAGCATCTTGATTAGCTATATCCTCATCTACATTATCTGATTTTTTATTTATTTTATCTTCTACATCTTTTCCTTTAAGCGAATCCGCACTACCGAATCCAACAGCATTTAAATAGACAGTTGATGACGTAATAAATAAGCCACAGAAAACAAAGATTACACCAATAAAAACTAATGAAGCTATTCCAATACTTCTTTTTTCTTTTCTTGAAAATGAAAAACTAGTATTACCACCATTAGATTCTAAATCTTCTTTTTTCTTGATATCACTACCTTGTGTTAATCTATCAAACATATTAAGTGCAAAATTTTTCTTTTTTAATCTAGATATAGTTTTTTGACCTATTTCACTATTAACTGCTGTATCTGCAAGAGGTTTTGGAACTCCTGCAGCTTGAAGACCAGTTTTTGCGATTTTATTAGTTAGCTTACTATTATTAGTACTTGATGGTTTCTGTTTTGTCGTACTTATTTTTAACATGCTATTTTTATTTTTTGAATTATTATTAATATAACTATTATTACTATGACTATTATTATAACTATTATTATTTAAATTACTTCTATAAACTTTTATTTTGTTCTCAAGCCTTTTTGCCTCATTTGAGGCATTTAAATTTTTTATATAATTTTCTTTACTATCTTTTTCAAATATATCTGTATTATTATTCATTTAAATACCTCCTATAAGATCTATAATCCGCCGCCACTTCCAAATGCATCTAACTCTTCATCTGATACAATCACATTTATTCTCATACGTCTAGAGCCACACACAAATAGTGCCTCTCCTTGTCCATATTGCTTAATACTTTCTTTCTCATTATCATTTAAATCAATAAGTTTAGCTAAATCATCTACAGCTTGTTTTCTTAATCCCATTACAAGATAATATGATGCGTTATCAAATATAGCTTTTCCTTGCGTAATAACACTTTGATCACTAAAATCTGTAGGTTGTTGCGTTATTATTATTGTACCTGTATTATATTTTCTAGCCCTTCTTTGTATTTGAGCTAAAAAGTCAGCTCCTAAAGTATTACCTCCGCTAAGGAGAACATGTGCTTCATCAACCATCATAATAGTATTTACTGTACTATCAAGCGTAAGACCCCAAGCATATTTCAATATATTAAAGAATAAAGCATTTCTTATATTACTATCCGCATTCATAAGTTCTTTTATGTTAAATACTATAAAATTACTTTTAGGTTTTATTGTTGTATGTCCATCAAAATAATATCTAAGCTCTCTAATTATTGGTCTTATTTTTATTTCTAATTTTTCAAGAACATCCTTTTCTTGACTTTTTTCTGGCATAGATAATATTCTACCCTTTATCGTAGCATATACATCCTTAAATGTTGGAAAATCCTCTGGTTTAAATTTTGTAAAATCTGAATTAAAATCTATCCCAAATCTTTTATAAGTTTCTTGAACAATCTCACTGAACATATTAACTACATCCTCAGTTATACTAGGATCATAATATTTTAAGAATGCCTTTATAGTCTGTAAAGTACGAGTAAAAACAGTATAACCAAGTCCTTGGTTCATCTCTTCATCATCTGCATCTACTATTACTTCAAGTGGATTAATCATTCCGAATGCTCCACCTTTTCCAAGACTTATAAAATCTCCATCAAAAGATTTTGTCATTTCCTCTAATTCTCCCTCAGGATCTATAACAACAATTTGATTATTATTTCTAATATGACTTCTTAATAACAATTTTGCAGCAGTAGATTTACCACTACCAGATGTACCTAAAATAATCATGTTAGCATTATTTCTATTATGTTCCTTTTTTATTTGATACAAAAACTGATTAAACAGAATTACACCACCTGAAAAATCAATTCCAAGTAATGTTGAAAGTCCTGGATCTTTTATACTGTCAAATATAAATGGATACATTGCTGCTATAGTGGGAGTTGGAATAGGAGTACCTATTCTATCCTCAATATCTTGTTTACCATATATAGGTAAAATAGATTTTAATACTTTATCTTGTTCAAATCTAAGAGGTATTCCCCTCATTTCCATAGCTTCTAAATAATTTTTTACTTGAACCTTTTTCAAATCTAAATCTTCTTGTGTATCTGCTGTTATCATAACATGCATTTGAAAATCATATATTTTAGATTGACTGGCAGCGAGCTCACTAACAAACATTTCTAATGACTCATAGTCCTGTCTTATTCTTTCCTGAATTGTTTTATCTTTCTCCTCTTGATATCTTTGCCTTAAATCAGCTAATTCCTTGTTTAACATTTTGCTTATACTACTAAATGGTAATGGTATATGCTTAATTACCACTTTAATTCCAGACATACTTGTTAAACTACTTAAATAGCCTGGATATATAAATTTAGGATATGATATTATAGTTAATATGCAAGCATATTTATCACTTATTATAAATTCATTAGATTTAAACTCCAACCCTTTTGGAGCTATTTGACTTTTTATATCCATTACGCTAACACCGTCCCAAATGTAGTAGTTTGTCCACCATTTAAGAAATTATCAAGAATCATTCTCAAATCATCATTTGTAGTCTGAAAAGCAGTGAGTCCTGCACTTGCAAAATTATTTATTAAGTTACGTATTCTTTTCTGTAATAAATCATTATCCTTATCCTTAAATAGTAAGAAATATTCTGTATCAACAACATTGTTATTCATAAACATATTAGCTTTATTAATATCTTCTAATATCAATTTTCTTTTTTTTGTATCATTTATTTGATTATATAACAATTGTAATTGAGATAAGTATACATTAATATCAACAGGTCTATCAGCAACAACAATCCAAAACTCATAGTCTATTGCATTATAGACATTTTTTAAATTCGTTATTATTGCATTTTGCATATCAGGATCAAGAATAAATATATTTCTTGGCATTATTTTAACACCCGTAACTTTTTGATTATTATCAAGTATAATAACACCATTAGTGATATTTTTTATAGGTATATCAGTATATTTACTTTTTACTTGCTTCGCCATCACCAGCACACCAACCTTTCCATATATATCTTTGTCTTGTAGTATAAAATATCCAAGCATTCTTAATTACAGTTCTAACATTATGATAATTTGGTATTGGGAAAACCAAAAAACCACATATAATACCAGGAGTAATTGATAAAATTGCGATCCAAAAATTGTTAATTGGAAGGAACATCATTAGTAAAAATGATATTCCAAGTCCAGTTCCAAATAATACTAAATCAAATGTATTAAATACACCAAAAATAAGAATACTTTTTTTTGAGTTAGCAGGTATTAAATATGAATTGTCCATTTAGTATCACACCCTTTTTATTACTTAATAGCATCTTCATTTGCTTTAGCAACTTTTTCTTTCTTGTTAAATTCTTGCATTTTAACATTTTTTTCTTTAATTTCATCTTCTTTATTGCTAATGCTTTGTTCTGTTGTTGCAATATTATTTTTAATATTAGTTGTATCAGTTGAAATTGTTTTACTTTGATTATCTAAATCAGAAGCAGTTGCTTTTATATCATGCCCACTAATATTCGCCTTTGTCTTATATTCACTATATAAATTTGTTAATTTAGTATCAGAGCCTGATGATAACGCATCATCAAGCCATGCATCTCTACCCTCTACATTTGCATACCTTTCAGCTCTTTGTTCTATTTCTTTGGCAATTGCACCTTTATTAGCATTAGTTACAGTATAACTATTTCCTAAACTATCAGTTATAAGTCTCGGACTCCCAAAATTATTATTTTTAATGGCCTCAGCAGCTCTGAGTAGTTCTTGATATGTTGTACCCTGTGCACCATTACCTTCTTTTACTTTTGAAACAGCTCTATCTTGCATAGCTTTTATTGCAGAAGATGTACTTTCATTATTTCTAATTTTAGTTTTTTCTGGTGCTATTTGAGCTTCAAGTCGTTTTTTCTCACCTTCAATTACATCTATTTCTTTTTGAAGTGCATTTTTTTGCTTTTCAATAGACTCACTCTGACTCCTTAGTCCTGTTGCATTAGTAACCCTAGCACCCATTCTGCCTGCAAAAGTTGAACCATTTAATTTTGCTTGACGCATTTTTCTATTCATCTCTGCAGTAGCTTTACCTGTCTCAGTCCAACCTTTTCCATTTTTTAATCCTCGCCAAGCGCCAGAAAGCCCAGCAGCAAGTCCTGCCCCAGTCAATGCACCAGCAGTTCCAACTAGAGCTCCCCTGGCCATTCCAGTTACATTTTTACCACCTATTGCTTGCTCTTCAAATTTCTTAAGTGGATTCAAGAAGAACTTACCATCTCCATCTAATTTAATACCTAATCCTTCTAGTATCTTTGGTAATTGTTTAGCAAACATTAAAGCACCTATTATTATAAATATCGCTATTAAACCATTAGATACATAGGATCCATCTATTATATCCACTAATTTTCTATCTGCTACCTTGCTTATTATGAAAACCCCAAAATAAAGTGCAATAAGCCTTACAAATAAACTTGCGAATGTTTTAAAACACATCTGATACCATTTCTTAAACAATCCATCTTTTCCACTTTTAGGATCAACATAAGATATAATTGGAATTGGTGCAACTAACTGTAAAAATGCAAGTTTAATGCTTCGTAAAGCAACATCCATACAAAAAGTTATAAGAAGAAAGACAACAACGATCCCAACCACAGTACTAAATATATATTTATAATCTATTATAAACCAATCATTATCCTTTGTTGCCAAGGCTATATCTTGTCTAAACATAAGTCCCAAGTTACCCGAATTTACACCAGCTACATAAGTTTTTAAGTCATCTTCAGGGAAATAGTTCTTATTAATTAGAGCAGCAAGAGAAGTATCATCATTATTTTTATTACCATTTTCATCAAATCCAGAACAAGATGGATTAAATAATTCTACTCCATTTTGCCTTACTACAAGTTCAGTACAATCATATAACTCCCTTTGTGCTGTATTTGGAGTAAAAAATGGGCTCATGACAATGAAAGCCATATCATCCCCAGCTGTATTAAAAAATGTTTTATTATTGTTTTCGCCAAATATTAAAGTAGCTAAAGAGTTATCTTCAAGAATAATAGTTTGTAGTTGATAGGCATAACTAAATATATAAGGTGTTATAATTAATAGAGCTAAAGATATTATTATATTAGTTCCGAGTTTAGATAAACCTTTTGATTTATCAGAAAAATCATCTGGATTAACAACATACATAATAAGGGAAAAAGTTACCTTAAATATCATAAAAATTGTTAATAGTTTATATATTCTATTAGCCATATCAGATATATCTGCCTGTGAAATAGGAGAAGTTCTCGCAATTGATATAAGTAAGTCATATATAGCAGGTATAAAATTATAAACAATTTTATCAATCGCAAAGAAAAATTGTCTAATTAATTTTTGAAACCACATATTTAGTGATAATACATACATTCTTACTCCTCCTTGAATTCAATACACTTACAATCTTATAATATTATAACAAAAAAAGTACAAATAATCAATATTATTCGTACTAATAATCTACTCACCAGCTAAATCAATACAACCTTTTTCGGTATCGGCATTTACAAAACAATTAAAGCAATTTACAACATTTGGATCTTTATTAGAAACAAATGAAATTACAATTTGAACTATTTGAATTACAAAAAATACAATTACAGCTGCTATTACTCTTTTTATAAAAGTTTGTTGACCCTTTTTTATTTCATCTTCTTTAGATGCAACAACAGCTTTACCCAAATCCAACATTCCAAATATAATTAATAAAATAGGAACAACTATTTTTATAATAGTAATTGCCATATTAACTATATATGGAAAAGTTCCAGAAAACTCAAAATTTAAATTACCACAAGTATATAGCCCTTGAGTATCGATTTTTAATAACATTTTTTCTCCTCCATCCTAAAGACATTATATATTTTTTTTCATCAAATGTCAACATTAAACAATTTTATAAATTTATTTTATAACATATGGATTTTTTTTAGATCCATCCCCAGATAAAACTATTTCATTAGAATCTATATGGATAACAACATTATATGATTCATTTGAACTTGCTTCCTGATGTCTTATTATTCCATTTCCCAAATAATAAGCTTCATAAGAATTATCTGTTACACCATTAACAGTCCATGTCCATAATCCCAAAGCTTTTAAATAGTTATAATTCCTACAAGAATTAGCAACAATGCTTGTACAATTATTATCCAAACTAGCTTTAGCAAAATCAGTTATATTAATCAGTGTAATTATTTCATTTTTAAGAATTTGTGAACAATCGGATTCACTAGTAAGAGAAGTATCATTAATATATCTCTTACCTATACATATATCATTCGCTACAATATGTTTTTTTGCATCTTGTGAAATTTTCTTCTTATTACCATAATATTCAAGTAATTTATCGTGGATATTACTATCTTTATATATATTTATGCCTGTATCTCTTTTAGTTTCTATACTGTATTTCATATCCCAAGAAACATCGACACTGTCACTTTGTGACGCTATTAATTTAGCAAACCCATTTCTATCTACGCCAAGTATCCTATAATCTTTACCAAAGAAAGATATATAATTATCTACTTTAGATCCCCTAAATATATATTCATCACCATTTTTATATAAACCAGATTCACTAGTAACAATATTCTTAGTTATTAAATTAATTAATGAATTTGAATTATAACCCTCACATTTTAACGATGGAATATAGTTTAAAAAGCCTCCATCGTTGGATTTGATTGATGAACCATTTCTTCTAACTATAACTTTTCCAGTACAAGTATCATCAAGTGCATCTTCTGTTGCTTTAATATAATCACTATCAACTAATGTGCTAAGGTCAATTATATAACTTTCACCCTCGTTTGTAAGTTTCTTATCTTCTTTTTTAATATATTTTTCTGCCGCAGAAATCATTTTACTTTCATATTTTTCATATGTTAATTTTTTATTGCTACACCCTTGAACAATAGCAAGAATAATAATAAACAAAATTGGTAAAAAAACCATGCATCCAGCAATTATTAAAAATTTTTTATCTAGTTTTTTTAACGCATCAACCATAAATCCTCCTAATAATTTATTTGTATTGACATTCTTTATTTATAAAACAGCTAGCACAAGTCATTATATTGTTATCAGCGTCATCTGATACAAAGCTTATAATTAATTGTACAATTGTAAATACAAAAAACACAAGAGCCCCTGATATAAGTCTTTTTATAAATAATGATTGTCCTTTTTTTATTTCATCTTCCTTTTGTGATGTTATACCCTTCATTAAATCAATCATTCCAAATATAACCAATAATACTGGTACAGCTACCTTTATAACTGTTATAATAGTACTAACTATATTTGGTATTTTTTCATCTATTATAACATTACTTGAGATTACAGAATCACAAGATGAAATGTTTTTAGCAAAAACAGGTGAACAAAAGCTAAAAGTTAAAATTCCCAAAAGAACGACAAATAAAATTTTTTTCTTCATAATTACTACCTCCACTTTTTACAATTTTCCTTTCCATTCAAAAAACAATCTATACAATCAACTATATTATTACTATTAACAGGATTATTAACAATACTAACTAAAAATTTAACTGCAACTATTACAATAAATATTATAACTGCTACAATAATTCTTTTTATCAAAATTTGTTGCCCTTTTTTTATTTCATCTTCTTTCTGTGATGATATTCCTTTTATTAAATCTATTGATCCCATTATAACTAAAATAATAGGTACTAAAACCTCAACCAAAGTCATAATAAAGTTAGTAAGTTCTGGTATTTTAGCTGGAATAGCTGTGACATTCCCACAAGATACCTTTTCAATAGCATGTATACTTATAACTGGAAAAAACACAGTAAAAAGAATAAATATATTTAACGCTTTCTTTTTCATAACTCCCGTAACTCCTTAGTTATTTTTTTGTACAACACATTTATCATTGTTTTCTATAAAACATTCCGCACATTCCAAAATATTATTATTATCTGCAACTAAACTAATTAAAAATTTAACTACAGTAAATATAAAAAATATAATTACTGCTGAAACAACTCTTTTAATCAAAATTTGTTGTTCTTTTTTTATTTCATCTTCCTTAGATGCGACTATACATTTTATTAAACCAATACTACCAATTATAACTAGCACTATAGGAACTGCCACTTGAACAATCAAATATATTTTACTTACTACATTAGGAAGAACTGCTGGAATATTGTCAATTAGTTTCTCACCACAACTAACAAATTCCGATTCATCAAAATTATTATACTGAATTGCATGTACAAAGTCAAGAAAAATAAAGTTTATTATAAATATTAAAACAAAATTTAAAACTATTTTAAATATATTTTTCATAAATCCCCCTACGTATTTGATTTTTGTTTAGTAAATCCAAGCTTTATCAATAAATTGTTAAGTTCAGGTATATTTTTATCTCTTTCATTTAATGGAGGCAAATTATAAAACACTTTTATTCTTGCCTCATATTCAAAATTAGCGACATCATTACTGCTAAGTAAACTTTGATTTAAAATTATTTTTTTATTCTTTAAATTATGAAGTGCTGCAGCATTCAAAGTCATTAATTTTTGTAACTTTATTATAGTAGGTTCTACAAGATATAAAACATCTTGACAAAATCCTTCTGCAACTAAGCTATTATTTATATCCACAAGTATTATATCTTTATTCTTATATTTATTTATAACAGTGCCAATTTCACTAGTAATTGTAGATACTAAAGATTTATCTTTAAAATAAACAAAATCCGTCTTATCTACCTCAATAGCCACTACATCATAATTTTTACCTAATTCATTTTTCATCATATAAACTAAACTACTTGCACCAGATTGCTTTGTAACATTTTTAACACCTATTATTCTAGTTCCATAAAAATCCGAATCAGATTCTGAATTAGTAACCACTGGAGCTATATACCTAGCTTGTGGGTTAGGTTGTTCAGGTTGTGAACCACTTAAAGATGAATTTAAACTATGAAATTGTGCCACATCTCGATACGTATTAGGAGTATTATAAAGATACTGTATACCTTCTACATTTTTAGTAAAATTATAAATACCCATAGATACCAAATTAGATAAAAACACTGGATTCATAGTATCATTTGTGCCATCTAATAATAATATTACTTTACTCATATCTAAAGATATAGATAATTTTTGCAAATTATTTATATTTCTATAATCTTTTATTGCAGTAATATCTAAAATCATACGTTGGTAAAAAAAGTTTTGAAAAGTAGCTATAATTTCATCAACATCAAACTCACCATTCATCTCTTTTATAACATCTATGCCCAAATTTTCCAGCAACATTTGATTTTTATTTGACACTATTACATTCATTATATTTCCCCTTTTCAATCATAATCATAGCTTTTCCCTAATATTTTAGTTTCACTTTGTACCGGTGGATTAAAGAGTTCACCTATTATTGGAAAATAGAACTGAACATAAGTTTTTACTTTATAATAATATGTTCCGCCTTCTTCATCAATTCTATAAACGCAATATTTATATCCACTATTTGCTATATTATCTTTAGAATCCTCATTTTTACATTCACCCGTCTGATAACCCATATCTTGTAAAGATTGCTTTATTTCATTTAACTCACTGGATTCTGAATTTGATTCTGAATATGTCTCATATTTTTCAATAATTTCTATTATTCTATTCTTAGCTTTATAAGCTTTAGAATAAGATAATATATTTACAAAAAATAATATTATTAGTCCTACAAAAACAACAACCACACTAAGTAATAAACTACTCCCTATTGCCTCTCTCACAGTATCACATCCCTAAATATCATTTAAAACTATCGCCAAAATCATATAATCTATTTGAATTTGAAAATATTGGAATATTTAAAATTTCATTTATAATAGGTACATTGATCATCATATAAGACTTTACCCTAAAATAATAGTAATCCTTATTTTCTTCTACACAAACATAAACACAATAACCATTATCTTTACTATCTCCGTCACCTACTAATGTACATGCATTTCCATCATCACTGATATTATCACCACAATTAATTGAATGTCTATTATAGCCTAAAGTTGTCATACTATTATTTATTTCATTAATAGCTAAATCATTAAATCCTTCATACTTTTCTAGTGAATTAATTATTACATTATTAACTTTATTACTTTTATAATATATAAGAGCTGCAGCAAGGAAAGCAAAAACTATTATAATAAACATTATCGCAATATTTAATGTAACTGTATAACCTACGCTTTCTTTCACTTCTCATTACCTCTTTTCTTATTATATACCTATATAATTATAACAGTTGTAAAGAAGTTTTGTCAATGATATTATGTCAATCGTTTAAATTTTTTATTCAAATTAGTGTTAATAAACGAGTAGAGAAAATTAAATAAAGCTTTCTATTTTATATTTATACCTCTCACGCCACCTACGACGATTCAATTTATATTACAGTATGGGCTTTTAAGTAATAGCCTAAGAGTGCCATAATGTCTTCTACTTGGGGTTCACATAAAAATTTTTTTCAGTTAAAAAACTTTAATAGTAATAAAATTCGTATTTACGGCACAAAAAAGAAGGTAAATACCCTCTCGAATTTTTAATAAAAATTTATTTTGATTCACATATCCAATCATTACCAGATTCCTTACAACTTAAAGTAGTTCCTGAGCACGTAGTTTTTCCATTATCGTATTTACATGAACTTGCTGCATAACATTTACCACTATTCCATACACCACCTGCACTTGAACAAGCAGAATTTTTTCCAGTATTGTTCATCATATTAGTTACTATAATTGTTCCGATTGCAAGTACTATAGCTATTAAAACTATTGTTATTACTGTCATATTTGCTTCTCCTGCTGCTTCTTTCATTTAAAACCTCACCTACTTTCTAAATATCCTAAACTAATTATACAACAATCAAAGTATTAAAATCAATACTTTAATTATATTATTTACATTTTTTTTACATTATATTCCCATCATAACAGACATTGACATAAATAAAACTAGTAAAACGCCACCACCTGTTACGAACAACATTATCATGGTTCTTTTTTCCATAGACTCTAAACGGTCTTTATATTTTTGTTCACGGGCTTTATTTTGAAGTGATGATACAGTCTTTGAAAACATCATTATCTGCTCGTGTTTGTCTTGATTTGAGCCTAATCCTAAACGATATAAAAGTCTCATCATACGCATAGAATCCCTAACTGGATATTCATTTGCAAAATCAATATATGGTTGAATAGATGCATCACCTTCATCTATTCTAGCAACTAATTTCCTAAGTCCAGGTCTAAATATCTCTGGAGCAGTATCTATACTTCTTGATAGAGCAACTGGAACTGTATAATGCTGTACTAAAATTTCCAAACTCTTTAAATAATATGGAAGCATAGAATCCATTGTATGTAATCTTGCTTTATAAAAAGTTTTTAACTTAGTATAACCACTTTTAAATACTAAAAATCCGCCTATGCAAGCACCAAATGCCCACATATAGTTCAAATACCCAGTAACCGCTAAAAGAAATATTAACACTGCAGCAGTTATAATACCATCTCTTATTCTTCTTGAAAAAAGAGCATTTACATCCAAATCCTTATCTTTATATTTTACTCTAAGCAAGAATTCATAGTCTTTTTCCATAAATTTCTGTAAGAATGGATTGACTTGTTCGAAAAAACGTCTAGTATCAACTATATTATTAACAATAACTATAATTATTATTAATATTGTAACTATTAAAAATTCCATTATTCAGCCCCCACATTCTCATTATAAAATTTAGTACCAGATAATAAGAAATAAGTATTTATAATTACAATTATATGTAACAAAAGTCTAACATACCATAAATTAAGCATACTATGATATGTGTCTCCTAACATTATTTGTACTAATCCTATCATCAAATATAATATTAAACCAAATTTAATAAATTTTTTATAAAAGGCTTCTCTATCCAACCTATCTCTATAAACTGCTTCTACAAGCATATCTATATCAAGTGACATATTTTCAAGTGAATCACTAGCATCTTTTGATCCTTCATTAGTTATTTGTAAAAATAATTGATGCATATTTTTTACCATATAAAAATCGTATTTTTCGTTCATATACTCTAGTGATTGATTTATTGTACCATTCTCATATGCCATATCAATCATAGCTTTAACGTCTTGTTTAACAGGATCTTCCAATATACCAGATGAATACACACCTTCAAGTGACTTAACGAAACTTTGAGTTGTCGCAAACTCCATTATAACATTTGTCGTATATACTTGGACTTGTTCAAATATAAATTCGCTATAAAGTCTTTTGCATCTTAAATAATTAATATATGGTACCGCTGTGACTGCAAGTACAGCATAAATTATAGATACAACTAAACTGTAAAAATACAAATATGTTACGACCCCAGCTCCTACCGCAAATAATATTACTTGTCCAATATACTGAGTTACTGTATAATCTTGCTTTAATTCTTTTATTTTTTTTCTTATTTCTTTATATGTATAAGGAGCAACTTTACTATATAATCTTCTACTTTGTGTACTTATATATTTATAAGTTTGTTCACCAATACTACTCCTATATATAATTAGGAATATAGCTAGTATAGACACAATTATAAAAATTATAGTTATATTCATATTGTTCCCTCCTATTCAAAAATTATTTCGTTATTATCATTTAAAGATTTTTTTTCAACAACTTTATTATCTTTATCATATTCCTCTTTTATAAATCCTGTTGGTAAAACCGTTCCCTGTGCCTCTAAATATTCTATTAAATATTTACTTGGGTTTTTCCTATAAACAGTTCCATCGGGAGTTTTTTTATACAAAGTATTATATTTTGCTTCATTATCCTCAGTTACATAAAATTCTGTAACTTCAGCAATTTCTCTTACAAAGCTCTTTGAAATTTTATCCTGATATCCCCTTATATATACTCCTATTTGAATATATCTATAAATAGATTTCAAAAATTGTTCAATATCTTGATTAGTTTCAAGCAAACTATACATACGATTTGGAATAGAAGCTGCTTTATCAGCATGTATAGTTGATAATATATAGTGACCTGAAGAAATAGAGTTTCTAACAGCCATAACAGCCTCTGCACTACGAACCTCTGATAATAATATCCATTTAGGATTCTGTCTCATACAAGTAACTAGAACATCTGAATAACTAGCAATATTGTTAGTTTTCATAGCAACAATATCTCTATTTGGATATATCCTATCCAAGTGCAGTTCCAAAGTATCTTCTATAGTTATTAATTTTTCATTTTCATAAGTATTTGAAGCTAAGAATTTTACGAACTCTGTCTTACCAGATCCAGTTTCTCCACATACAATTATATTACAATGTCCATGTACACAAGTTATTAAAAAGTCCAATATGTCTTCTGTAATATATTTTTCTTTTAATATTTTGTTTCTCTCTAAACGAATTTTTGCCGGTGTTTTACGTATAACACAAGCGATTCCATTTTTTGCAATAGAATCATGGACAAAATTCATACGTAATTCTGCACTCTCACTATCCAAAAAAGGATGTGCAGCATTAAAACTTTTTCCCATAACATTTGAACATTGAAATGCAAGTTTCTCCATAAATGCATTATTTATAGCTGGATTTTCAATTCTAAAAATTCCTTTTGATAAAGTTTTCAACCAAACCTGCCCGTTATTGCTATAAGAAATATCGGTAATATCATCATTTTCTAAATATTCTTTTAACGGACCAAAGTCCATTCCTTCAAATATATTATCGTGCATTTAATCACTCAGTAGCATTTTGATTATTTTGATCTGTATTACCTTCTGCATTATCTTGATTCTCATTGTTTTTATCGTTATCATTTATTTCTTCAGCAATAATATCTTCTTCAACAGTTATAGTTTGAGCATCAATATAATCTCTTAATGTTGAACTTGTAACAATAACATAATCTTGACTTGGAATTGTAGATCCACGAGGTGCTAAAACAAGTTCTACATCCAAATATTCTGCTTTTTTAAGTAATATATAATAATCCTGGCTTACTGCAAAACCAATCTTAGATGGTGTTCCTATCTCAGCTGCATTATCAAATACATTATTACCATCCCCATCATGTACAACTAAAACTTTTACATTTTTCATAAGTTTACCAAACATAACAGTTCCGTTTTCATCAGTTGCCTTCATAAATATATCTATATATGTATCTGGAAGTACTGATTTACCTAAAGTGCTTTCTACACTTACATCCATATAATATCCTAATTCACCTTTTTTATAGTCTAATTGCTCAATCCAATTTCCTGGAATATCATCCTCATCAGATAACCATTCACTATAAAATATACTTCCAGTTGGAATAGTAACATTAACATTAGTATATTTACCTATTATATCATTTGAATTACGTATAGCACCTTCGCCTATCATACTATTTGCAACAGTTGTATACATTACATCTTCATCAGTAACCTGTGTTCTAGAACTTATAGTATGCGCTGCAACAGGCATATTAACTGGATTAGTTTGCTTTTTTATACTAGAACTGTATCCATAATAAAGAATGCCTAAAATAACTAATACTAATATAATAGTAACAACATTCTTATTCGTAAAAAATCTTTTTAAACCTATAACAAAATTATTCATCTTTTTATTCTCCTCTCAATACTTTGTTTCCAATATAGCATCTATATTATTAACTATATTAAAATCAACCATTTCTCCTGTTACCCCCGTTGAATTTCTACTTGAAACTCTCAAACTTACTTTAGGTGGTGTTTCATTTACATCGAATATTTCTATTTTATAATCATTAGATAAATCAGCATTTTCCGCAAATCTTCTAATAAAATTTTCAACAAATTTTGCTTCTATAATCTTAACCGTTCCATCTTTTCTATAAGCAGACAAATCAAGTGCATCAAACATAGAAGCTTCAACGGTCTCTTTAAGTAAATTATAATTATGTTGATCTGTTCTTGTTACATTTGCAAAGAACCAAATAATACCAACAGCTAGTATACCTAACGTAATAACTGCATACCCCCACATAGATTCTTTCAAACTTATCACCTACTTTAATAACATCTACTATAATTAATTTTACCACATATTATTTTTTTTTACAATATTACAAATCAAATTTATTTCTTCTTCTATTTATAAATATAATCACACTACAAATTAGTATAATACCAATTAATATTAAATAATAGTATTTTGTATAAAAACTAATAATAGTATTTAAAAGCCCATTATTATATTCGACATCGAGTTCATCATCATCTTTAGCATTTAAGCTTTCTTTATATTCAGCAATAAGTTTTGAAAATTCATCATAATTATAATTTACATTTACCCATTTTTGGCATAAACTATAATTTTTTATATCAGCACACTGTTCATCTGTATAGTAATTATTATATGAAGGAAATTTATAATACTTAGTTCCAAGTGAGATTCCGTAACAAGCACCATTAGTTGAATAAAATTTATAGCTACCAGAATATCCTTTATAATTAGTAATAGTTATTTCCCCATTATTTGTATTATCATAATTATAAATTGTATTAGTTAATGTATCCTTAAAATACATATCAGGTGTTATATTAGTAAGAGTAACATCAAAATATGGCTCATTTCCTTCCATATGATAACTATAACTAATATTTACATTAGTAACTAAAGATTTTAATCTAGATATAGTTGAATACTCACATCCACCATAAGTTAAAGCAGAAGCATTTAATTTCATAATAAACATTAAAACAAGTAAAAATATTATTTTTCTTTTCATTTTTCACCTACTTTATTGTATATTCATATCTAGAACCCCTAATATTAAATACAAATTTAATATTTGTTGCATTCATAACCTCAGAGTTAACACCTATATAAATATTATTACCCATATTTGCCTTAGAACTCTTAATTTCCTCAAAATTATCAGATTGAACAATCCATGAATCATTTATCTTATACTGAATCGAACCAAATCCTTCAAGTAAATCATAAAAATCACTTAATTTTAAAGATGAATTATCATTATAATTAATATCTAGTCTTAATATATATTTATCAAAATTTTCATTTATAGAAGCTACTAAATACTCCTTAGATAAAATACAATCATTATCATTTATGCAATAATTATACTCAACTAAATATCTATCTTTTATTTCAAAATCATTTATTTCAAATTTAATATCCCCAATAGATTCATTAAACTGCATCTCTTCGCCAATGCTTTTTTCAACAATAATATCACTGTTTTGTTGCTCTTTAGGCTTCAACTTTATATCAATACTTTTACCCTCATTACTATAGCTAAATATCATATCACTAGTTTTAAATTTCTCTGGAATTTCATATACAAATAAATAATTAGTATATTCAAAAGGTAATACTGTTTCATTATATACGTTCCCTATATCTATTAAAGATTTAGCATAATCAGTAACAGGTTTAAATACAGCATTACCTATTTTTAAACTAAAATCCTTTAAATATAAAATATTATCTTGATAATTAGAAGCAATAGAAGTGTTTACTACTATTAAATAATTATCAGTTAACTTTCTACCACTATAATCCCTATTTAAAATAAGAGTTTCATTCACACCAAAACTAAATGTATTGGCGCTATAAATTTTACCTTCTTTATTATTTTTATAATAAACTTTAATAATACCATAAATTACCAATGACAATATAATTACAAAGATTATTAAAACAATATTTATTATAAATTTATTTTCTATATAAGTATATTTTAAATACCTTAAATTCTTTTTTCTTTTTCTTTTGTTCTCATCTAAATCTATATTAATATCTAATTCAAATTCTTCATCGTCACTTTCATTTATTTCAAATTTAGAAATATCATTACTAAAATCAAATTTCTTAAAATTAATACCCATACCCCTTATTATTAAGAATATAAACATTACACTTTGAAGCATTATATTTATAAATAATAAATCATGCATTAATTTTACAATTCTAATAGATACCACAGATTGTTCCAAAACTCCTAAAAAATTAGAAACATATAAATTTATTATTATTGAAACAATAAATATAAATATATTTATAAAATAAAATAATACAGGCTTCTTCTTCCTAAACATTACTCCCAATATGAGTAATGATAAAACAATTATTAACATAGGAATAATAAATATAAAATTATTAGCTAAATTACCCTTTATATTTTTTAAGGAAGTATCAATTGATGAATACATATACCCATTTAAAAATGTTAGTATTCTATTTTCTAAAAATATTAGATAAGCCACAATCAAAGCCAATACTAAATGAATAGGCTTAAACATCTTAATAAAAAATGCATACGGTTTTTTAAGTATCATACAACCCCTCCTTATCTTAAATAATTATACAATATATTTTAAAAAAAATAAAGATAGACTTGCCATCTTTATTCAATTCCAAAATAGTCAGTCAAAAATTGACTTTTGCAATCATTGCCATCAGTACACTTTAACTTATCATAATCATCATAACTGTTATCTTTATTATAACCTCTTATATCTTTTATTTTATCAGGTGTCAACTCTATAGTATATATTGCTTTACCAGTAGTTCCATCACTTGGCTTTCTTCCATAACTATTTGTTCTATTTGTTATAAATTCTTCAACTTTTTCATTAATATTTTTACAATATTCACCCTTCTGTTGTTTTACATAAAACGCATCTGTTGCGTTTACTTCACCATCTCCATTTTTATCATAATCATATAGACTTTTTTCATCAACAGTTTCAATTTTAGAAAAAATATTTAGTATTTTTTCTGACAAATAATCAAAATCTATATTACCTCCACACCAATTTTTGCCTACTTGTCTTCCTTTTCCGTCATATCCTGGAAATGGATTAAGTGTATCAATGATTCTAAATTCAAGATTTAACTTATAATCACCAGGATCACCTGGATTATCAGGATCTTCTGGTATAATTAGCTCTCGAGTGACATCATATTTGCAGGCATCGCTACTATAATCTTCACCTTTGTAGTTTACATTAAAATAAATAACATTATCTGATAGTTCGCTAGTAAATTTGCTAATTATTCCATAACCTGCAAATATATATTTACTATCATTTATCATTTCTTGTTTAATTAGTGATTTCCCATTCCCTA
Source organism: uncultured Bacilli bacterium (assembly GCA_947588865.1). Classification (GTDB taxonomy): domain Bacteria; phylum Bacillota_I; class Bacilli_A; order RF39; family UBA660; genus UMGS1613. The sequence continues at coordinate 2,446 of CANPYQ010000001.1, read as the reverse complement.
CATGCAAATATATAGGATTTAAGTAAAAATCTATAGCTTTTTCACCTTTATAAAAATTATCACTGTCTTTGTTTAAAGTAAATTTAGTATCAGTGGAACCAAATTCTTTAAGCTTTTTACCGTCTCTAACTGGTAGAGGATCGTTATTGAATTTAACACTCTTTACATAATCTTTATAATCATAAGTTTTATTATAAGTATTTTCATTCAATACAAAACATTTTATCGTTAATGTACCTTCCGTAGCTACTGCCTCATCTAATGTTAATTTTTGGATAGGCATTCGTCCAGCTTTTGACTTAAACGAGCTTGTACCTAATTTGTTATCTAACGAATAAGTAGTTTGGCAATACACCTTATTACCATCTTTGCTGTCCTTCTCAGTATATGCAGATATATTATCACTGTTAAACGAGCTCTCAGTTATATCTTCTTCACCTTTAAATATACCATTAATTCTACCTTTTAAACAACCTATTGTTGAAGAATATACATTGTTAACTGTTTCACATTTTGGATTACTAAAATCCAAAAGTCCTCTATAATCAATGGAACCTTCACTATATTTTCTCCCCAAAAGATCCTCATACAACTCTATCAACGCCCTTTTTCGGTCTATTGTTAGTTGGCTATAATTAGCTAATATAACATCACGCCTATATTCACATTCAGTATAATTTTTAATTTTTACATCTTTAGGATTGTCTAAGGAGTGATAAGATTCAACTCTAAAGTCAACATATTTATTACCATTTTTATCATGTACATAATAATAATATTTGCTATCTGGATCTGGATCTTGTTCTTCAAGATAATAGTGGCCTATAGGCAATTCGATTATTATACTACTTTGTGAATTGTTAAATACTATTACACCATCAGCAGTTGATGTTTTTGGATTATCATCTCGTTTATCATAATAAGTAAAATTTTTTATTTGTTGTTTAGAACCATCATAATCATTAATTTTAAATAATTTAAAATTAAAGGTTGCTTTTGGATTGGTGATTGTATTGCCTTGATTATCCGTTTTTGTTATTTTAACATATGTTTTTTTTATATAATCGCTAATTTTTATATATCCCACACCTAAGCCAAGAAAACCATCATCTGATTTTTTATAACCTTCAACCAAATTTTTCGCATTATTAATACATTCTCCATTATTAATAAAAGACTTGTAGTAGCTTACATTTCCTCCGTAGCATGGTACACCTGATGGTTTTAGGCTATCACAAGGCGTATAAATTGAAACTATAAAATTTCTAACTACATTCCAATCACTCCCTACATCTCCGATGCATCCGCCGTCATAAAAAGCTGAACCATATGAGCAAGAACGAGAGTCGGAACATGCTCTTTTTGTCATACTATCCATACTCGTCATAATTTCTGATGATGTCCCAAAATAAAAAATATTATGCATATAAAATTTTTCATGTAAAGCATAAATTGGTTCTACCTTTAACCAATAATTGCTTTCAATAGCTTCTTTAGGTGTAATGCCAAATTCATTAAGTATGATTTCTAAAACTTTACCATTAGATTCAGATAAGCTTTCTTTAAACTCTGAATATGCCTTTTGGGGCAAGGTATAACCGATCTCACTAAAAATCCCTTTTACATATTTTGTTTTGTACGAACTCATGCCACCGCCCCATTTAGAGATTTTTAATTGGCTTGGATTGTTGTTATCTGAATATGATTTTGAATTTTTGAAAAAATCGTACATACTTTCTGTAGCCCAAAAATTTTTTGCATTTTTAACTGTACCTTTACCCGTACTATCCACTACAGAAATCCTGAGTCCATATATAATCCCTGTAATTCCATCAACAATATTTTCCGAATTTGCGCATGCTTGTGTATTACAAGAGCTACTGCCCCCAGAATCACCAGTGTCAAAGTTTGGTTCAACATCATAAGCTTTAACTGTTTCTTTTGATGGTATCATACAAAGTACACTTAGAGTAATTATTATAACGAAATACATAATTTTATTTTTCATATTTGTCACCTACAATCTCATTATAATATTATTATAAATCATTCTAAATAAAAAAACAAGTAAACTTTACTTATTTTTAAAAATATATAATACATAGTGACCCCATGGTTATTATGTATTTTTTGTATTTTGATATATAATATGTGGTTATAGATTGGAGGTGAAATTTATGTGGACAAGTTATAAAGAACTCTATGATAGTATTGATAATGAAAAAGTATTAGTCGATAAAAGATTAGAGTTGGTTAGATATTCTAATGAAAATGGTATTAAAGTAGCTGCTAGATTTTATAATTGTTCTAAAAATACTATTAAGAAATGGTGTAGAAGATATGCTGTTTATGGTATTGCTGGATTAAAGGATAAATCTAGAAGACCTATTCATTCCCCTAAAAGAATTAATGATAATGATATTATTAAAATTAAAGAATGTGTTGA